>CAYXUZ010000072.1:25379-28460 GCA_964467705.1 uncultured Ardenticatenaceae bacterium
ACACCGTCTGGTTGGCCTACAACGACCCCGCCGCCGGGCTGACCTTGTTTGATACTACCACCCCTGCGCCCACCGCCAATACCGCGGCTGTGGCCGCCCCGGCGCTGCAAGTTGCCGCCGTGTTGCCTGGTGGCCTGCTGCTGAGTGTGCCCGGCAGCCTGTTTTATGTGGCTGATGGCGGTGCTGACCGGCTGTTTCGCGCACCGGCGGATTTGCCTGACCACCATCTGACCGGGCTGGCAGCGTTGAATGGGGATATATGGGCGGCGGGAGCGCATGGGGTCAGCCGGTTTGATGGCCTGGCCTGGCGCACGTATACCACCACACATGGGCTGGCACACACGGCCGTTTCCGCTCTCACGCTCGACCCTGATGGGCAGCCAGTGGTGGCTTTTGCCACTGCCGACCAGGGCATTGCCCGGTATGACGCCACTGTGGATAGCTGGCAGATGGTGGTATGTCCGGTGTCGGGGCCGTCGTCTGCGTTTGTGCGCGCCGGGCTGCAAATGGCCGATGGCACGGTCTGGTTTGCCACCAACCAGGGATTAGCCCGATTTGATGACCCAAACTGGCGCATCTTTACTACGCGGGATGGCCTGCCCTCGAATAATGTGCAAGCCATTACCCTAAATAGGGATGTGTTGTGGGCGGGCACAGATAACGGTCTGGCTTATTGGCAGGACGGCATGTGGCGCACGGTATTACTGGACGATGTGCGTGCCCTCAGCAGCGGGCCGGATGGTTTGCTCTGGTTTTTTAATGCGGATGGGTTGTTTACTTTAGCGCCGGACGGCCGTACCCTGACTCCTATTCCCTTACCACCCGTGCGCCAGGTTTATGACCAGTTAGCCACAACAGATGGTTTTTGGCTGGCAACGGACGCTGGCGTCCTTTTCTGGCCGGTAGCGGACGCAACGACGGGTACAGATTGGCAGACATTCCCAACGGTGGATGGGCAGCCGATGGGGGAAGTGACGGCGCTGGCGCAGGCGGCGGACGGCCGTGTTTGGGCGGGGGCAGACCAGGGATTATGGCAATTGACGGCAGAGGGGGTGTGGGTGTTACGGCCGTTGCCTGGGCTGCAAAGATCACCGGTCACACATCTGGTGGCGGATACCGATGGCTCCTGGCTGGCAGGTAGCTATGATGGTCGGGTGTATCGCCTGACGGCGGGGGAGATTATTCCCGAAAAGCTAATGCCATTGGGCAATGAGCACTCTCCGGTCAGCAGCATTCTCCCAGTGGGTGAGGCACTGTGGGTCGCCCATTTTGGTGGTGGGGTTTCTTACAGCAAAGGAAGCCCTGGGGAGCGAGAGTGGCAGCGTTTTATGACGGATGATGGGTTGCAAGAGGCGGCCGTAAACAGTGTGGCCTTAGGACAGGATGATGTGGCCTGGTTGGGCACAGATAGGGGATTGCTGTCTATCAGCCCTCAGAATGAGGAGGTGTGCCGTTTTATGCAGAGTGGCGATCCCCCAACCTGGGCAGGTGTGTTGGTAGATGGGCAAGGGGATGTGTGGGGTGTCAATGGGCCAACGTTTTGGCGGCTGGTTGAAGGGGAAAAAGTGCGGTCAGGTACGCTGGCAATGCCGGTCACGGCCGTGGCCTCCGATGGCTCGGTCTGGGTAGCGACGGAAAATGGGCTTGTGCGCCATGCAGGTGGGCAGCGACAAACCGTCAGCCTAGCCACTATATCTGGGTCAGTGACAGCACTGGCGCCGGGGGCCAACGGCGTGATATGGGTGGGTACCACAGAGGGGATTTTTTGGTATGACGGCCGTGTCTGGACACATTTCACCACAGCCGACGGCCTGGCGGCCAATCATGTCACTCACCTTGTGCTGGCGACGGATGGAGGGGTGTGGGTCAATACAGTAGGTGGCGTAAGCCGGTGGTCACCATGATGATAAAGTGACCGCAGCGTCATAGTGGGATGATTTTCCCGAATCGCCCCACTATGATAAATAGTCGCGCAGGGCTTTGCTGCGGCTGGGGTGGCGCAGTTTGCGCAACGCTTTAGCTTCGATCTGGCGGATACGTTCGCGGGTGACGCCAAACTCCCGGCCAACTTCTTCCAGGGTGTGGTCTTTGCCATCATTCAGGCCAAAGCGCATTTCCAGCACTTCCCGTTCGCGCTCGCTCAGATAGCCCAGCACTTGCCGGATTTGCTCACGCAGTAGCTCTTTGGAAGCAGCGTCCACCGGTTCCAGAGCCGCCTCATCGGGGATAAAGTCGCCCATTTCGGTGGCGTCTTCCGTGCCCACCGGGGATTCCAGAGACATAGGATCCATGGAGATACGCTTGATTTCCCGAATTTTTGAGACGGCCTGCCGCCATTTGCGGTTCAAAACTGGGTCAATGGGCAGGTCGCGGGCCAGAGCATCTTTGATAGCGGCGGTTTCTTCGGGGGTGAGGAAGTCCAGTTCCAGGGCCAGTTCTTCGTCAGATGGTTCGTGGCCTAGCTGTTGCACCAGATCGCGCTGCATTTTGATGATCTTGTTGATTGTCTCAAACATATGGACGGGGATGCGAATGGTGCGCGCCTGGTCGGCGATGGCCCGGCTGACGGCCTGGCGAATCCACCAGGTGGCATAGGTGCTGAATTTGAACCCTTTGGTGTGGTCGAATTTTTCCACGGCGCGGAGCAGCCCCACGTTGCCTTCTTGCACCAGGTCAAGCAGGTGGATGCCGCGCCCCATGTATCGTTTGGCGACGCTGACGACCAGGCGCAAGTTGGCCCCAGTCAGGGCAATTTTGGCTTCTTCAGCGAGATCGTAGATGGTGTATTCGTTATATTTCAGGCCGACTTTGTCGGCGGAGAGCCATTCGTAAACGGTGTCGGCGTTGGGCAAACGGCCGTCTCGCCGCACCTCGTCTTCCACTTTTCGAGCAATGTCCGGGGGGAGCAGGTAGACGGCCGTGAACATGGCAAAACAGGTTTGCGCCAGGTCTGTCCAAGCGTCGTCCTGGCCCCAAATGCCCTGGTTTAAGTAGTCGCGCAGGTAGGAGGTTTGTTGTTCTTGCCAGCCGCGCCGTAAGGTGCGCGCCTCGGCGACGAGCGGCTGCATCTCTGGCGCGGCC
>CAYXUZ010000072.1:28483-29151 GCA_964467705.1 uncultured Ardenticatenaceae bacterium
ATGACGGCGCTTACTTCTCTGGCGGTGGCCTCATTTTCCAGCAGACGCCGGTAATTAAGCACCATCGCCCGCAAGTCCACTTCTTCTTCCGAATCATCTCCGTCTTCGGCGGCGCGCAGGCTCAGGTTTTCCAGCGCCGAGGCAGCGGTGAGTTGGGTGGAGAGCCAGATTTCTTGTTCGGCTGTGAGCAGGGGGACCTGCCCGATTTCTTTGAGATAGGTGTGGACGGGGTCATCTTCAACGGCCGTCGTCAGATAATCGGCCCCGTCATCGGCCAGCAGGTCTTCCTCATCCAGGTCGAGGAAATTGGATGGCTCGGCCAGATCGTTCAGCACTTCGCCGTCGGCATTGACGACGCGCACATCCAGCTTTTGCAGGCGAGCATACAGTTTGTCGGCCTGTTCTTCATCGGCCGTGGCCAGCAATGCCTGTACATCCGACTCGTTTATCTGACGGGAACGGCGAGCTTTTTTGACCAATGCCTCAATATCCAGCGTTTCCTCGCTGGCAAAGACATCTTCTTCTTCTTCAAAATCATCACTTTCCAGTTCAGGCGCTAACTCATTCATTGTTTCTTCCTGGCCTACGTTTACTTTATAGAGATGAGGAGACTGGAAGATTGCCAGTCTCTCCATCTCATATTCTCACGCCTTTTCCGCCGTCCGTCG
>CAYXUZ010000073.1:0-4149 GCA_964467705.1 uncultured Ardenticatenaceae bacterium
TCTGGCTCCATGGTGGGCACAATAAAACGGGGCGCCAGAAATTTAACCACTCGTTCCTGGGTGGGGGTCAAATCCAGGCTGGCGTCACGCTGTGCCTGCTGCTGCAATTCCCGCAGTTGCGTGTCGCGGATTTCGCGACGCATCAGGTCGCCCACAATACGCTGCACTTCCGATTTGACGCGGGCATAATCGGTGTCATTCATATTGAGCAGGTCGAGCGCTACCTCCTCTTCCATGTTTAGCCCGGCCATTGCTTCCAGATAGGTGAGTTTGGCTTCTGTCGAAGCCTGTGTGTCGGCTCGCACGATATCAATAAAGGCGAATGTTTGCACCACGCGATTCAGTTGGACGCGGCCTACATCCCCTTCAATGCGTTTATATTGCTCGGGCACAGAGGCTCTGGCCTGTTCTTGTGCCTGGCGCAAGGCGACGGCGCTCTCATAAGTGATGGCGCGGGGGGAAAAAATGTCTTCAGGCGCGGGCAGCCCTTCAACGACTCTGGCTTCGGTGGGGGTTAGCAAATTGAACGAGAAGATGAGGGTGAGACCCAGGGTGAGGACGGCCGTAAATATCCATAAGATGGAGTCTTGGGCTGTTTGCCGCCACTGGCGTTGTTCTTCCATGGGGGGGTGTGACCTGTAGATCGTAATCCGTAATCGGTAAATCGTAAACCGATTACGGTTTACGGACTACGGATTACCGATTAAAGAGCGGACAACCTCGTTGACCATACGGCCGTCCGCCTTTCCTTTCACCTGGGGCATTAATTTGGCCATCACCTGCCCCATGCCTTTAGCGTCGGTCACGCCTGTCTCCGCAATAGCCTGCCGCGCCAGTTGTTCCACCTCGGCCTGGCTCATCATTTGTGGCAAAAAGGTTTCAATGATTGTTAACTGCATTTGCTCTTCAGCGATCAGGTCGGCGCGGCCTGCTTTTTCATAATCCGCAATACTTTCCCGGCGCTGTTTAGCCTGTTTTTGCAACACGGCCAACACCCCAGCGTCATCTAGCGTGACCTGCCGATCAATTTCTTCTTGTTTAATAGCCGCTTGCAGCAGACGAATGGTGTCGCGTCGCTCCACATTCCCGGCGCGCATGGCGATTTTCACTTCATCTGTTAGCTGTTCTTTCAATGTCATTCCCAGTATCCTCCGATGCAGATTGTAGCATTGGCAGGGGGGGTGTCAACGGCCGTGCCCCGTGTGATCATGTGTCACGTTTCACGTGTCACGCATCACGTCATGTTCAGCCCTTACCCAAAGGTGAGCCGCAAACCAATAAATAGCAAGAGAAGCAGCACCATTTTGCGGAAGGTGGTGGGGGGAATACGGCCGTCCAGTGCCAACCCCCCTACCAACCCTACTGCCGCCGCCGGAATAGCCAGCCACACATTCTGCCACACGGCCGTCGTGATGTTCCCTTCCACCACATGCCCGGCCAGCACCAACAGGCCCGTCGGCAAGAAAAAGCCCTGCAAATTACCCTTAAATTCGGCCGGAGGCCAGCGGCGGCAGCTCCCATAAATGATGACGGGCGGGCCACTGGTGTTGTATAGACCCCCAATCAGCCCAGCTGCAAAACCAAACGGCCACACCCAACGTGGGTTCGCTAAAGCAGGCAAATGGGGCGAGACCAGAGCATACCCCGCATAACCGGCCACCAGCAGCCCCAACAGCCGCGCACCTGTTACCGGGTCAATCACACGCAGCAGGTACAAACCAACCGGCGTGCCCAGAAACGCGGCGATGACCAACCCACGCACCGCCCGCATATTAACGGCCGTCCGAAAATAGAGCAGCAGGATGAACTCCACCACCATGCCCACGATGGACATGAGGGGAGCGGCGGTGGGCAGACCGAGTACGGCCGTCAACAACGGCATAGAAACCAACGCCAACCCAAATCCTGTGGCCGCCTGTACAAACACAGCCAGAAAGACCACTGCTATGACAAAAACCTCTGTGGGCATCTAATTGTTGGGGAATAGATTAGGAAAAATGAGTTACTGTAGCTACCACAACGTAGCTACAGTATAAGCCTGAATGTTGTCATCGGCCGTCAGGATGGTCATCTCTTCACACACAGCCTGGGCAATAAGCAAGCGGTCAAACGGGTCTCGATGGATGAATGGGAGTTCTATGATTTTGCGGCTATGTTCTTTTTCTACAGGCAGCCATTGAATGCCGTTTACCGCGATTTCCTCTTCAAAAACCTGAGGCCAGTTGGTGGCCATCGCTAATTTGCCAATACCAATTTTTATACATATTTCCCAATAACTGGCTGCACTCAGGAAAAGGGTGTTTTCCCTGTTCAAAAATGCAGCCCGCGCGGGTTCGCTTAGCTGTTTGCCCGTTATGCTCCAGAGGAAAGTATGTGTATCCAACAGCAGCTTCATGACATGTATTCCTGAAAATCATCCAACGGGGCATCAAAATCATCAGCAATGTAGAGGATGATTTCCGGCGCGTGGCCGATACGACGCTCGGTTTGCGCTTCCGGCAGGGCGACCAGCTTTACCAGTGGTTGTTTCCCCCTGGCAATAACGATTTCCTCCCCGGCTAACGCCTGTTGGATGAGTCGAGACAAATTTGTTTTGGCTTCATGAATGGTTACTTGTGTCATAGCTCGATCTTAGCTAAGTCTGTGAACTAAGTCAACGAAGTCAGCCGTTGGTTGAGTTCGGTGTGGCTGGCTTGCAGTTGGGCCAGTTTGTCGCGCTCTTTTTGCACCACGGCCGTCGGTGCCTTCTCCGCAAACGAGCCATTTAACATGTTGCTGATCCGGGCAATTTGGGTGTCCAGTTCGGCCAGCTCTTTTTGCAGCCGTTCCCGCTCTTTGTCCAGGTTCACCAGCCCGGCGAGGGGCAGGTAGGCGGTGATGTCACCCTGGGCGATGGTCACGGCCGTGTCCGGGGCCGCCACCTCCTCCGCAATCACCAGCATATTTTCATCCAGCCGCGCCAGGGCACAGAGGATGGCCCGTTGGCTATGCAGGAAGGGGGTGTGGGGACCGGCGCTGATCACGGCCGTGACCCATTTACCCGGCTCTACCTCATTGTCCGAACGCGCCGCCCGAATCCCCCGCACCAGTTCCCGCAACTGCTCAAAGTTCGCCGCCGCTGCCGGGAATGGCTGCCCCGCCTGCGGCCAATCGGCGATGATGAGCGCTTCTGCCCAACCTTCGGCCGGGGCAATGCCCAGGTCGGCGGCCGTGAACGCCGATTTTAGCTGCTGCCATGTCTCCTCGGTGACGTAGGGGATGTAGGGATGCAGCAGGCGCAGACAATCATCGAGTACCTGCCGGGCAACGGCCAGCGTCGTCCAGGCACGGGCACTGCCTTCGCGTAGTTGCACTTTGGCCAGTTCCACGTACCAGTCGGCAAAGTCGCCCCAGAGGAACTCATACACCTGCCGCCCCGCTTCGCCATAGAGGTAGTTGTCCATCAGGCGGTTGGCGTCGGCCGTCACTTCGCTGAGGCGGGTAAGGATCCATTGGTCGGCGGCCGAATAATCAGGCCAATTCGTGGCATCGGTCTTGCTGGCCTTGTCCAGATTGGCGGTGAGGAAGCTGGCGGTGTTCCAGATTTTGTTGGCAAAGTTGCGGTTGGAGGCCACTTTGTCCAGCGACAGGTTCAAATCGTTGCCCGGTGAGCCGCTGGTAAGCAGGGTGAAGCGCAGCGCGTCGGTGCCATATTCGCCCATCACGTCCAGCGGGTCGGTGACGTTGTTGAGCGTTTTGGACATTTTACGGCCGTGTTCGTCCCGCACCAGCCCATGCAGATAAACGGTGTGGAAGGGGATGTCGTTGGTAAACAACAAGCCCTGCATGACCATACGCGCTACCCAGAAAAAGAGGATGTCGTAACCCGTTTCCATCACGTCGGTGGGGTAGAAGCGTTGTAAATCGGCCGTATTTTCCGGCCAACCTAAAGTGGAAAACGGCCATAAACCAGAGCTAAACCAGGTGTCCAGCACATCCGGGTCTTGTTCTAGCGATTGGTACTCGCCGTATTTTTCCTGCGCCAGAGCTATTGCCCCTGCTTCATCGTGGGCGACAATGACTTTGTCCGGGTCGCCATTCACATACCAGGCGGGGATGCGGTGGCCCCACCACAACTGGCGGCTGATGCACCAGGGTTTGATGTTTTCC
>CAYXUZ010000073.1:4159-19041 GCA_964467705.1 uncultured Ardenticatenaceae bacterium
GAAGCGTTCGGGCACAATGCGGATACGGCCGTGATGCACCGCATCCAGCCCCATCTTGGCCATCGGTGCCACGTTCACAAACCACTGCCAGCTTACCAGCGGCTCGATTACTTCGCCGCCGCGCTGGCTGCGTGGCACGTTCAACGTGTGCGGCGCGGTCATAATGGTCAGGTCGGCCGCTTCCATATCCGCCCACAGCTTTTTGCGGCACGCAAACCGATCCAGCCCAGCGTATGGCCCGGCGTTGGCGTTCATGGTGGCGTCTTTGTTCATCACGTTTAGCACGGTGAGATGATGCCGCTGCCCAATTTCAAAGTCGTTGGGGTCGTGGCCGGGGGTGATTTTGAGCGCGCCCGTGCCAAAGCTCATGTCTACGTATTCGTCGGCGATGATGGGGATGGCGCGATTGAGCATGGGCACGAGGGCGGTGCCGCCGATGTATTGTTGGTAGCGTTCGTCGGCGGGGTGGACGGCAACGGCCGTGTCCCCCAATATCGTCTCTGGTCGTGTGGTAGCCACGGGGATGAAGCCACCCCCTTGCACCGGGTATTTGAAATGGTAGAGGAAGCCCTGCTCTTCGGCGTATTCTACTTCCAGGTCAGATACGGCCGTTTGCAGCCCCGGCGACCAGTTCACCAGATACTCGGCGCGGTAAATGAGACCCATCCGGTACAGCCGGATAAACGCTTCCTTCACCGCCTCACTCAACCCCTCGTCCAGCGTAAAGCGTTCTCGCTCCCAGTCACAAGACGCCCCCAGACGGCGCAGTTGTTTAACGATGTGCCCGCCATATTTGGCCTTCCATTCCCAGGTGCGGCGCAGGAACTCTTCACGCCCCACCGCTTCGCGGGATGTGCCCTCGTTACGCAGTAATTTTTCCACCTGCAACTGCGTGGCAATCCCGGCGTGATCGGCGCCCGGCACCCACAGCGCCGCCCGCCCCTGCATCCGGGCGCGGCGAATCATCAGGTCTTCCAACGCCACAAACATGGCGTGCCCCATGTGCAGTTCGCCGGTCACATTCGGCGGGGGGATGGAGATGGTGAATGGTTTGGCGTCTGCTGGGCGACATTCCGGCTTAAACCAGCCATTCGCCTCCCACCATTGATACAACCGCTCTTCGGTATCATGAAAATCATAGGCTTTGGGCATTTGGGTCATATTTTTATCCTTTTTATTTCCCCGGAAACTTGAAGTTTCCGGGGAAATAAAAAACTCTCATCCCATCAAGGACGAGAGCTATCTCACGCGGTACCACCTTGTTTTCGGTTACCAGGTGCAACGCACTTCAAAAGTGCGTCGCACCAGATTACCAACACTCTTCACGCTGTAACGGGCTAACCCGGAATCAGCTACTTTGTAGATTGGTTCAATCTCCAAGATTGAACCAATCTGTTCACTAATTCGATTCATGGGCGACTTGGGCGGCGCTTTCGCCTGCCGGTATTTGCAGCCACGATACCGGCTCTCTGAAGGGGGCGCTGCTTACTACTCCCACTCGTTATCTTTGTTTGTTCAATTGCGGCGGGAGTATACCTGAGAGGGTGAGGGAGTGACAAGGTGAATGAGGGGGACACGGCCGTTTCATAAAGCGCCAGTTTACACTTCCCCTTGAATGAGGGATAATTACTGTCACACCAGGTAGTACAACAACCAATAAGAGTGGCGCACCTGGCAGTAGAGTGAACAGAGAATGGGCACTGATGCATGGATGAACATGACCCGTTATTTTACGCTACCCAACATACACTCAATGACCTCAAAACTATTGCCCGCACCCAGCGTGTGCAAGAGTTATCCTCGCTTTCCTTACCAGAAATAGATGAAATCGTTCAAAAGATCGCCCGACATGCCCCCGCCGGTAACGTACCTGGCGCTATCCTCAGTGGTCTGCTGCGCCTGCCACAGCGCATTCCTCCGGCGGACATCGTGCATCGTGACATCAACTTACTGTTTAAGGGAGTGGAGCAAACAGTGAAGGATCAAGTTGTCTTTCATGCCTTCTACACTACTCCGGCCGCGATATTGGGCACATACCAGCATTTGCTCAGATTGGCCGGTAAGGACCCCAGCCTCTCTTTCCCCGAAGGCATCTGGCAATTTTATATTGATTATGCCCTGCGTGATGATACTGCCCGCCACACTTGCGAAACGCATGGTTTTGACACTACTCTCGCCCAACACAAAATTCAATTGGCCCCAGTTGATCGGGTGACAGCCTGGGCCATGGCCGCCGCTTCCTGTCTACACCAGTATTATGATTTACTGGAAAATGAGTGGCGGGAACGGGTGTACATCTATGTGCTCCAGGAATTAACGGCCGACCGGCCCGATGCCACCCATTTTAAGCGCATGTACCGGCTGTGGGATGGCAAACGGCCGTATACCCGCAGCCACGATGCCCTCCCCCACGAAAACTACCCCACCTACCGCCGCCGCAAATTTGACGAATTCCTGGCCACGGCGATGGACGGTTTGCCTAGATCGCTCAAAACCGAATGGGCAACACGCATTAAGGCCGCCGAACAACAAGACCTGGCTGCCTACCAGCGCCAAATGAGCATCCGCTCCTACCTGGAGCCAGGCATCTATGGTGAAGTGCGCAAACCCGTGCCCCTGGAAACAGCCCACATCGGCATTATTCATCAAGGGCGGTATTATCTGTTACCCATCTGCGTCGAAAACTCCACATCCCCCGTAGATGTCGCCGCCATGCGTACCCGCATCGCCACCTTGATGACCTATCCCGCCGAAACTGCCCCCGCGCAGCTACAAAAACTGACTTATGTACGCCGGGCAGTCATGTCCGAAATACGGGCGCAATTGCCAGAGGTGCTCAACAACGAACTGGACGGGCTGCGCCTGGCGCCCATCTGGATCAACACTGACAAACGATCACGCCATCTGCCACTTTCCGCAATCCGCCAGGGCGAACGGGCCGTAGGTGATCATCCGCTAACCATTTTTGACACTGGCGAAACCTTTGTCTTTGACCTGTCGCATATCTATTTTGATGGTGTCTGGGGGGTGGCGCTGGCGGAAATTTTGACCAATGAGGCGCTGGCCTGGGCCGTGCATCTGGATAAATTGCCACCCGCCCAACCCGGACAGAAACGGCCGTACTCACCCGCCCTCCACCTGCACCCTGCTGACCACCAACGGTTGGAAGCCGTGCCCCAGGTAGCCATGGAGGCCAGCGCCGAAACACAATCCGTAGATGTACCGGCTATCCTGGCCTTGCGGGAGCTCTTCAAACGGCGTAATGACTTGCTGGAACTCACCGTCAACGATCTGCTCATCCTGTATCGGGCTATCCATGCCGTCATCTACCGGCCATCACCAGAACTGGTGCAAATGTTGGAACGGTTGCGTGATGAAGACCCGGACGCACAAACGGCCGTTGAATCGGCATTAGTCGCTATCAGCCCAGACGGCGAACGAAACCCGGCCATCCTCGTGCCCGTAGACGCCAGCAAACGCTCTCCCCGCGATCGGGTGTACCCCATGACCTTTGGTATGCATATGGTCAGCCTGGAATACATCAGCCTGCACCAAAAGGCATTGGCCGCCCTAAACACTTATGAACGCGCCTCTCGTAACCGTGAACACACCTACGCCCAGTTTGAGAAGCTGCAAAAAGAGTATATGGCCATGCTGGCCGGTTTTGGCGCTGGCCTTGAAGAACACAAACGTCGCGCCGCTGCCGGCGAAAGCATGAGCATTACCACCATCCGCCTGTTAGCCAATCTGCCCGTACCCGTGCAGCGTTTCCTTGACCGCATTCCGGCCCAGTTTGATCTCTTGAACGATATGCTGAAAGGGCGGGAGGTGTTCTCAAACGTCGGGCAGGTCGCCTCCACCAGTTCACTCACCCGATTTATGACCGCCAAGGATGATAATGAGAAAAAGGAATTGGTGTGGGGGCTGATGACGGATGCTGACCAGATCATGCGCATTACCCTGCGGGATTTTCGGCCTCATGTGCGGCTGCTCACGGCCGTAGGCCGCCCTGATCTGCCCATCTACATTGCCACCGACCTCCTGGAATCGTATGCCTCCAGCCTGAACCAATATGTACGGGATGTGCAACGCATCGCCGGCGCGCAGTTCAAACAGCGGGGATTGTTTGCACGTACTTAAGTGTTTAAGTGATTTTGTGTTTACCCAAACACTAAATCACAAAAACACCAGATCACATTTTGGAGAAAGTATTGATTCGTGAACCACTACTTGGTCGTAAATTAGCCAGTTACCGCCTGGAACGGTTGTTGGGGCGGGGTGGTATGGGGCAGGTGTATTATGCCTGGGATGAAGCGTTGGATCGGCCGGCGGCCATTAAAATGCTGGATGAACGCTACCGCAGCCACCCCACCTACGCGCAGCGTTTTGTGCAAGAGGCCAAAGCCCTGGCCCGTTGGCGGCATGAAAATATCGTCCAGATTTATTATGCAGGCGTGGAAGAAGTTGAAGGTGAACCGCTCTATTTTTATGCGATGGAGTATGTGGAGGGGGTAGACCTGGCGCAGGCGATGGCCCAATACACCTCCAAAGGGCGGTTGATGCCCCATGAGGATGTGCTGCGGGTGGGCACGGCCGTTGCCAATGCCCTCGATTACGCCCACAGTGGTGGCATCATCCACCGCGATGTCAAACCGGCTAATGTGTTAATAGACACACACGGCCGTGTCATTCTCTCTGACTTTGGGCTGGCTATGGATGTGGCCGAATCAGAATCCGGGCATATTGTTGGCTCGCCGCGTTACACCGCTCCAGAACAGGCGCGTAAATCAGCCGCCGCTGTGCCCCAATCTGATCTCTACTCACTGGGCATTATGCTCTATGAAATGCTGGTGGGGCGTGTGCCTTTTGACGACCCCTCGCCCACCAGCGTGGCCGTGCAGCATGTGACCCAACCGCCGCCGCCGCCGCGCAGTTTGAACCCGGCTTTGAATACGGCCGTGTCCGATGTCTTGCTCAAAGCCCTCAGCAAAACCCCGGATGAACGGTACCGCACCGGCCATGAACTGATAGAAAATCTGGCGCGTGCTCTTAAAGGTACGCGCCGCCAGGCAGATGAACTGCTCGGCCAGCAGCTAGACGAATACCAGTTGGCCGAACTATTAGGGCAGGGTGGCATGGCCCGCATCTATCGCGGCTATGATGTGCGCCTGAAGCGAAACGTGGCCATCAAGGTGATTGACGCCACCTATCGCGCCGACGTGGAGTACCGCGCTCGCTTTGAACGCGAAGCCCAGGCCATTGCCCAACTGGAACATCCTCACATCGTCAGCCTATACCGCTATGGCGAAGTGTCCGGCCTGTTTTACATGGCGATGCAATACATCGAAGGGCGCGATCTGAAAACGGTGCTGGTTGAATACCATGCACGTGGGGAAACGATGCCCGCCGCCGAAGTCAGCCAGATTATCCGCGATGTATGTCAGGCGTTGGATTACGCCCACAGCAAAGGCATCATCCACCGTGATGTCAAACCGTCCAACATTATGATTGACCATCACGGCCGTGCCTATCTGACCGATTTTGGTCTGGCCCTGCTGGCCGATAATGAAACAAAGGGAGAGATTTTTGGCACACCACACTACATGGCCCCGGAACAGGCTGTTTCTTCTAAAAATGTTGTTCCCCAAAGTGATTTATATGCTGTAGGCGTCATTCTGTACGAGATATTCACCGGACAACTCCCGTTTCAAGATGCCGAGCCGCTGGAAGTGGCTATGAAGCACCTGAGCGAGGAGCCGCCCCTCCCGCGTGATATTCAGCCAGATATAGATCAGTCGTTGGAAGCAGTCATTATGATGGCGCTGGAGAAGAAGCCATTAAAGCGCCCCACGCATGGCACGGAATTGGCAGACGCACTGGAAAGGGCATTGAAATTAAGCCCGGAAACCCCCTCGGTGTTGGGTTTGCAGGTGACAAACCTGGGCGCCGACAGACCACCGCAAGTGCCAGTAATCGCTATTTCTGCCAAGAAGCGCGAATTACCGCCCGTACCCGCAGCGGTACATGTATCACCAGGGCAGATGGTAGCCAAACCCACCACCAGCGCCCCTGAATCAGCGATGCATAAATCGGACAATCGCAGTTGTTGGGGATTTTTAGCTGGCGCTCTCCTGTTTGTGATGGCGTTGCTAGTGATGTTGGCGGCGATCCTGGCCGGGTTTTATTTTGTGGCATTTGAGAAACGCGATCTGGATGATTTTACCTTTCTGGTGGCAAATGGTGATTGGCCGCCGACTACCACACCCACACCAACAGCCACGCCTACTCCCAGTGCCACGCCTACCGTGACTGCTTCACCAACCGTCACGAACTCGCCCACACAGACGTATACGGTCACGGCCGTACACACAGATACCCCGCCAGCGGAAACGGCCGTTGCTGCCGGTTCGGGACAAATTGCCACTCAGACTCATACACCGTCCCCCACAGTGACCCTACGCCCCACCAACACCCCTTCCGCCACACCCACACCTGGCCCTACGCCGCCTGTTTTTATTACCCGTGAGGCCGATGGGGCAGCGATGGTTCTCGTTCCAGAAACAACGTTCCTGATGGGGGCATCTGCCGATGACCCCCTGGCCGATGGTGATGAATTCTCACAACATGAAGTCACGCTGGACAGTTTTTACATAGATTTGTATGAAGTCACAGTAGCCCAATACGCTCGCTTCATCAATGAATTGGATGGCTACGTGAGCAAGTGTAACGGTTTTCTTTGCCTGGCCACGCACTTTGAAACGCTGAACAGCTACCTGACGGATGACCTGGAAGGTTATATTGCCCAACCTGGTTACGAGAATTATCCGATCAATAATGTGACCTGGCACGGGGCAGATGCTTACTGCCATTGGGTGGGCGGGCGGCTGCCAACGGAGGCAGAATGGGAATTGGCGGCGGGTGGTGGCGACGGCCGTCGCTTCCCCTGGGGCGATGCGGAACCAGACGCGGCCCTGGCCGTTTTTGGCGACCCCGCTTTTGCCACCTTGCAGCCGGTGGACAGCCTGCCGGATGGCGTCAGTCCCTTTGGTCTTTACCACATGGCCGGCAATGTGCGCGAATGGGTACAAGATGGCTACGATGTGATTTATTACGACCGGGGCGAAAATATCAACCCTTCCGCACCGCAGTTAAACAACTACAGCCCACGTGTCATTCGCGGTGGTGGCTACCGCAGCCCCGCCACCGATTTACGCATTACCAACCGGGACAACGAACGTGCAACCGAATTTCAGGGCATACCGGATGTGGGTTTCCGCTGTGTTATGCCGACTACAGATTGAGGATTTTGCGGGCATTTTCCAGCAGAATTTTCTGGCGAACTTCGTCTTTGAGTTCCAGTGTTTCAAAATCATTTAGCCACCGTTCGGGCATCAAGACGGGATAATCAGAACCGAACAGCACCTTATCTTGCAGCAGCGACTTCATATATTGCTGCAAAATGGGGCGGAAGTATTTGGGCGACCAGCCTGACAGGTCAATATAGACATTCTGCTTGTGTAAAGCGACGGAAAGTTGTTCTTCTTGCCAGGGTACGGCCGGGTGGGCCATGATGATGGTCAGCGTGGGAAAGTCGGCGGCAATATCATCAATATACGGAATGGGCTGGCAGTATTTCAGCTTGAAGCCGCCGCCGCCCGGTTCGCGGGCGCCGACCCCCGTTTGCCCGGAATGGAACAGCACAGGGATGCCTAAATCGGCGCACGCCTCCCACAGCGGATAAAATTGCGGGTCATTGGGGAAAAATGCCTGGGTGGTAGGGTGCAACTTGAGGCCCCGTAGCCCCAGTTCTTTCACGGAGCGGCGGATTTCTTGCACGGCCGTTTTCCCCTTCCACGGATCCACCGAAGCAAAACCGATAAACTGGTCGGCATATTTTTGGGCGACTTCGGCCACGTAATCATTGCCAATGTAGGGAACGCCGGTATTGGATTCGGCATCAATCGAAAAAATCACCCCAAAAATATCCAGAGCCTTGTACTTTTCATAGAGCGCTTCTGGTGTTTTGGGCAAATCTTTCATGCCAAAATAGGCGGCCATATCCTCTTTTTCTTTCTCTGCCGGATGGCCTGGCGGGTCTGGTACGTGAATGTGAACATCAATTGCTTTCATTGTTCTTCCCTTCTAAAAGTTAATGAGGAGAGCAGCACGCCCACGTGCTGCTCGTTCGCACGTGGGCGTGCGAACTCCTCAAACTCAGTTGATTTGCCGCGTTTTGTTGGCCCAATAAGACGCGCGCAATACCTTCTTCAAAATCTTGCCCGCGCCGCTCATCGGCAGCGGCTCCAACCGAATCTCGACGCTGCGTGGGCATTTATACCCGGCCAGATGCTGGCGACAGTGATTGTTAATCTCTTCCGCAGTCAGATCAAACCCCTTTTTGGGGACCACAATAGCGTGGACGGTCTCCCCCCATTTGTCATCCGGGATGCCAATGACGGCGCAGTCGGCCACGCCCGTGTGCTGGAAAATAACATGCTCAACTTCGGTCGAATAAATGTTTTCGCCGCCGCTGATGATCATATCTTTAAGCCGGTCCACAATAAAAATAAAGCCATCCTCATCCAGATAACCCACATCCCCGGTGTGCATCCAGCCGCTGCGCAGGGCAACGGCCGTTTCCTCCGGCTTATTCCAGTAACCGCGCATCACGTGAGGGCCTCTGGCCGTGATCTCGCCCACAGCCCCACGGGGCACTTCGGCGTCGTTGGCATCCACAATCCGCACTTCCATGGCAAACACCGGCTGCCCGGCGGATTCAATTTTGCCCGCAAACGGCCCTTCATCCGTGTTATATCTGTCCAGCAGCATGGCCACGTTGGGCGACGTTTCCGTTTGCCCGTACCCCTGAATAAATTGGCAGTGAGGAAAAAGTTCACGCGCCCGCCGGATCACGGACGGCGCAATGGAAGAACCGCCAAAGTTCACCTTCCGCAAACTGGAAACATCATACGTTTCCACACCCGGTACCTGGCACAGCATATTAATCATCGTAGGCACCAGCGCCATGTGCGTTATTCGGTGGCGGCTGATCAGTTCCAGCGTCTCTTGAGGCACAAACCGCCTGGTGAAAACGTGAGTACCACCCACCATGGTCACACCCGTGTTCCATTGGCAGTCGGCAATATGAAACATGGGCGCGGTGTGCAGGTACGTCCACGGTTCGCCCTCGTACATGATAGCCAGCGAAGATAAGGCATTGCTGACGGCATTAGTATGCGTGAGCATGACCCCTTTGGGGATGCCCGTTGTGCCACCCGTGTAAATAATAATGGCTATGTCATCACCGCCCCGGTTGGCATCGGGGATGGGCACGGCCGTGTTTAACAAGGTTTCATGCGGTATGAGATCGGCAGCCGGTTCGCCGTCGCCAGCAAAGATGATATGTTTGGGCAAGGTAGTATGGCTGGCAATAGGGGCTAACTGCGACTGGAGTACATCATCAACGACAAAAATTTGGGCGTCAGCATCGGCCAGGATGCTGGCGATTTCCGGGACGGCCAGCCGGGTATTGATAGGCACAAAAATGCCGCCAGCCCAAATGGTGGCGAAGTAATACTCCAGATGCCGGTCGCTGTTCAGGGCCAGCATGGCCACCCGGCCGTCTCTTTTTAGCCCTAACGAAACTAAAGCCCCGGCCAGCCTGGTCACGCGCTCCGCAAATTCGCGCCAGGTGTGCTGACGTTCACCATCAATAGTGGCAATGCCTTGGGCATTGACCAGTGCTGCTCGTTTCAAACCCTGGGTGATGTACATCATGGCTGAAAATGTAACGCGATTTTGCAAAATCGCGTTACAAATTATTTTTGGGAGACTTGACGTGTTATCTGGTTCATGTTAAGATTAAAAACATACCGGCTGGCCGGTTTGTGTGTAAATTATACAGATACTCGCCCAAAGATCAAATCAAAAATGACCAATAGTTGAAGTAGGGATCAATGCAAGACAGGTCTGTTGCTACCATCAACAATATCCTTGATGCCGCCAGGACACTCTTCACCGAGAAGCAATACGCTGACGTTTCGTTGCGGGAAATAACGGAAGCAGCCGGTGTCACCAAGGGGGCGTTGTACCATCATTTTGCCACAAAAGAAGACCTCTATTTGCAGACGGTTTACCGGTGTCTGGCCGAAGTGAAAGAGACCATTCAGGATTCGCTGCAAAACAGCCGGGGCGAAGCCTGCCGGAACCGCTTATACCTTTCTTTGTCCAGCTTTTTGTGTTTACCATTTGAGTCACTATCCATCATGCGTTCCATCCGCCGCAACATCAATGTTTTCCAGGAGCCGGCACGGACCGAATTGATCCGCGCCTATCAGGCCGCGCTGCCGGAACAGATCGAAGCGCTCTTACAGGAGGGGATGGTCAATGATGAGATTATCGCCACGGATGCCCGGCTGTTGTCCTGGCAGCATGTGGCGGTAGTCGAGGTGTCTTTGCATGAATACGGCCGTCAAATACTGGGTGGTCCCGAAGAGATGGCCGACTCCATTGTCAGCCTCTTTTTCAACGGCATTGAAAAACGGGCCGGCAGTTGATTTCGATGAAGGAGACCAGATGGGACGTGGATTAACTTACGAAGAGTTTGAAATGGGGGCCATTTATGACACACAAGCGCGCACTATCACCGAAGCGGATGTGGTCGCTTTTGCCGGGCTGTCTGGTGATTTCAACCCCATCCATACGGATGCCGAAGCTGCCAAAAACGGCCCCTTCGGCGAGCGCATTGCACATGGCATGTTGACCGTCGCTATCTCCACCGGGATGGCGAATATGACCGGTTTGATGGCCGGGACGACGATTGCTTTGCTGGAACAAAACATTAAATACACCGGAGCGGTCCGGTTTGGTGACACCGTCCGGCTGCAAATGGAAGTGATCGAAAAGCGGGAAACATCAAAAGTTGATCGCGGTATAGTGAAGCTGGCGGCCCGCGTATTGAACCAGCGGGATGAACTGGTGGTGGATATGGTGTGGACACAGTTGATGAAACGCCAGGGAGGTTGAGGACTACATGTTACTGAAAGATGATGTAGCTATGATTACGGGAGCGGGCAATGGTATTGGGCGGGCTACGGCCGTGCGCTTTGCCAGAGAAGGAGCGTGGGTGGTGCTTGCCGACCTGGATGAAGCGGGGCTGGCCGAAACAAGGCAGCAAGTGGAAGCGGTAGGCGGCCAGGCGACGATAGTGGTCGGCAGTGTGGCGATGAGGGAAGATGTGCAGCGGATGGTGGACACGGCCGTAGCCACCTATGGCAAACTCACCATCCTCATCAACAACGCTGGCATCACCCGCGACGGCCTCACCACCCGCCTCAAAGAAGGCCAGGCACAGTTCATGTCCGACGAAAAATGGGATGCCGTACTGGCCGTCAATTTGAAAGGGAGCTGGCTGTGCAGCCAACTGGCGGCCGTACCCATGATAACTGCGGGCTACGGCCGTATCGTCAACACCGCCTCCATCGCCGCTTTGGGCAACATCGGTCAGGCCAACTATGCCGCCTCTAAAGCGGGCATCATTGGTTTAACCAAAACATTAGCGCTAGAATGGGCCAGATTTGGCATTGCCGTCAACTGTGTGGCCCCCGGCGGCGTCAACACCAACATGACCAAAACCATCCCCGAAAAGATCGTAGAAAATCTGCTCAAAGGGATTCCTTTTGGCCGCTTTGCCGAACCAGAAGAAATTGCGGCCGTGCATGCTTTCCTGGCATCCAGGGAAGCGAGTTACATTACCGGGCAAACCCTTTTTGTTGATGGCGGCGTCTCGGTAGGCGCCTGATCGGGAAAACATGGGTCAGACAACAACTTCGCAACCGACAGCAAAACCCACCAGCGGGTTTACCAGACTGTTGCAGTCCAGAATAACACCCATCCTTGTTATCATTTTGCCTATCATTCTGGCGCTGTTTCTCATCGGCGGGGTCAATTCATTGGGCATCTGGCTGGCAGCAACGGCCACCGGCCTCGGTTTGGCGCTGGTTGGGGTTGGTGTTTATATCACGTTTCGTCTGCTGGACTTTCCCGATTTAACCATTGATGGCACCTACCCGCTGGGGGCAGCTTTCGCCGCCGTTATGATCATCAACGGCGCTTCTCCCTGGCTCACCTTACCGGTAGCTTTTTTGATGGGCGGGGTGTTTGGGGCGATCACGGCCGTCATCGCCACCAAATTCAAAATCCACAGCCTGCTGGCCTCCATCATCGTGGCCACCGGGCTGGTCAGCATCAACCTGCGCCTCATGGGGCGCGCCAATATCCCCTTGCTCAACGAGGCCACCATTTTCACTCCCTTTGCCCCCGGCTTCCGTGAATTTATCGCCACCCAATTTGGCGCAGAGGCCGTGCGCTACGCCAATAACCTACTCACTATCCTGGTGGTGGGCATCATTGTCCTGGTGTGTAAGCTGATCTTCGATTGGTATACCCAAACCGAGAGCGGCATGGCGATGCGGGCCACAGGTGACAACCGCAAAATGGTCAAGGCGCTAGGGCGCAACCCGGACACATTCTTGATTTTGGGCGTGGCCATTAGCAACGCGCTGGTCGGCCTGTCCGGGGCCATCATGGCCCAATATCAAGGTTTTGCTGATGTGAATATGGGGTTGGGTTTAATCATTTCCGGGCTGGCGGCCGTTATCGTTGGCGAGACGATTATGCGCCCAACCAGCGTGCGCCGGGCCACGCTGTCGGCCATTGTGGGCATGATTATCTATCGCATTGCCATCGCCGCCGCCCTTAGCCTGAGCTTTCCGCTGCCTGGCGGGGAAACTTTCCGCGTGGAGGCTACCGATGTGAAGCTGGCGACGGCGCTGTTGGTGTTGATTGTTCTCTGGTTAACCAACTTCCGAAAAAAGCGAGGGAACGGATAATGCTGCGCCTGGAGAACCTGCACCAGACTTTTAATGCCGGCCAGATCAACGAGGTCAGGGCACTCTGTGGCATCAATCTGCACCTGGGTGCGGCGGAGTTTGTGACCATTATCGGCAGTAATGGAGCGGGTAAAAGCACCCTGTTTAATGCTATTGCCGGGGAATTTGTGCCGACCAACGGCCGTATCCTCCTAGACAATACCGATGTGACCAACTGGCCGGAATATAAACGGGCCGCACTCATCGGCCGCGTCTTTCAAAACCCGTATCACGGCACGGCCGCCCAGATGAGCATTGCCGAAAATATGTCGCTGGCCTTGCTGCGCCGCCAGCGACTGGGGCTGCGCCAGGGGGTGAACCGCCAGCGCCGCCAAAAACTGGCCGATCTCTTAGCACCCATTGGGCTGGGACTGGAAAACCGCCTGAATGATCGCGTGGATTTACTCAGCGGCGGCCAGCGCCAGGCCATGACGTTGCTCATGGCCTCCCTTTCTTCTCCTAAACTTTTATTGCTCGACGAACACACGGCCGCGCTTGACCCGGCAACGGCCGTGCGTATCCTGGAAACCACCCAATCTATCATCGCCGAACAGCACCTCACCACCCTGATGATTACCCACAACATGCAGCAGGCGCTCACCTTCGGCACGCGCACCCTCATGCTGCACAAGGGTGAAGTGGTGCTGGATATTGCGCAGGCAGAACGGCAGGGACTGACCGTCCAGGGACTTGTTGACAAATTCAGTGAAGTGAAACAAGAAGCGCTAATGGATGATGAGCTACTGCTGTCAGGGTGATTAAGTACAGCGTTAACATAATAATCTAAACTTCGCCTGTCATTCCGAGCGGAGTCTTCGGAGCGAAGAAACCATCCCCTGTACAAGTGGCAGGGGTTCCTCCTCGAAGACTCGTCGGAATGACAGGTGAGGGGTTTTCATGTTTATTAACGGGCCACAGGCGAAAAATTGGGCCTCACTTGTGGCACGAATGAGACGATAACTGGGCGATTTGGCGAATCGGCCAGCTATCCTCTCCTAATCATATCAAAGGAGAATGAAATGAAGAAAAAACCTTTCCCCCTGTTTGTTATTATGATCGCCCTCCTCCTCTTCTTGGCCGCCTGTGGTTCATCGGCAACAACCGAGCCTGAACCGGCCGACACCGCCGACACACAGCCAGAAGCCCCCGCCGACGAACCAACAGATGAACCAGAACCCGCTGAGGAAGAAATGGCCGATGAGCCGGCCGAAGAACCGGCTGAAAAAGGCGAATTTACCATCGGCATGATGGTTATCGCTCCCATACCGGCCCTGGAAACAGTGCAGCAATCCTTTATTGATACATTGGCTGCCGGTGGCTACGTGGAAGGGGAAAACCTGACCATTATCCGGGGCAACGCCGAAGGGGATATTGCCACGCTGAACACCATTGCCCAACAATTTATTGATGAAGGCGTTGACCTCATTGTCACCACCAGCACTCCGGCCGCGCAGGCGGCCCTCAATGCCACCAAAGATATGCCGCAGCCCATCCCCATCATCTTCACCACCGTCACCGACCCGTATGCGGCGGGCATTGCCACGGCCCCAGATGACCATCCGGCCTGGATGACCGGTTCGCAAATGTACCCACCGTTGGAAGCCACTTTTGACACGATGTTGGAGATGAACCCCGATATTTCTGTCATTGGGCACCTGTACAATCCAGCCGAAGCCAACTCTGTTGCCCAAACGGAAGCGGTGAAGGCGATTGCCGAGGAGCGTGGCCTGACTCTGGAGATTGCTACGGTCAGCAATAGCTCAGAAATCAAAACGGCCGCTGAATCCCTGGCGGCACGCGGTATTGACATCTTCTACTTTACGCAGGATAGTACCGTTGCCTCCGGTTCCGAAGCAGTGGTGCAAGTAGCCAATGACAACGGCATTCCCATCATTACCAACGATATTCCTACGGTGGCTAAG
This sequence comes from uncultured Ardenticatenaceae bacterium, assembly GCA_964467705.1. Lineage (GTDB taxonomy): Bacteria > Chloroflexota > Anaerolineae > Promineifilales > Promineifilaceae > CAADGU01. Next base: position 19,011 of record CAYXUZ010000073.1, read on the forward strand.
GGTGGGGCGGTGGCGGTAGGCGCCTCGTTGC
>CAYXUZ010000073.1:19051-19340 GCA_964467705.1 uncultured Ardenticatenaceae bacterium
AAGACGGCCGTGTGGCTGGCGAGATGGCCGTCGCTTTCCTAAACGGCACTCTGGACCTGGCTACGACTGATATTCAGCGCGTGGGTGTCTTTGACTACTTCATCAATCGTGCCGGTGCAGAGGCCCAGGGTATCGAACTGCCCCAATCACTGATTGATCGGGCCATTGACCAGACGCCGTAGGGAGACGTGACCCGTGATGCGTGATTTTGCCCTGTCACAGTTCACGCATCACGATAGGCTCCAAAACAAAGGTGATAGATGGCGATGCCACACGCCACTGCTACGTT
>CAYXUZ010000073.1:19350-28983 GCA_964467705.1 uncultured Ardenticatenaceae bacterium
TTGAGGGAGTCTTTAACGCCCAGCATGGGAATTGCCAGCATTTTATCACAGAGGGGCAAGATGGCCGGGTCTACGCCCACATTTTCATTGCCAAGGACGAGCAGAACAGGACGGCCGTCTTCCCCCTTCTCCTCTCTCCTCTCGTGTAACGATACCGCCTCTGGCGCGTCTTCCAATGCCCATAGCCGGTAGCCCTGATTTTGCAGGCGCACGGCCGTGTCCACCCCATTCCGGCTATAGCTCCACCCCATCTGGCTGTCCGCGCCTAAGGCGGTTTTTGCCAGTTTGGGATGTGCCGGCGTGGCCGTGATGCCCGCCAGATGCAGATGCTTCACACCCGCGCCATCGGCCGTGCGGAAAATGGAACCCACGTTGTACAGGCTGCGAATGTTGTCCAGCAGCAGTTCCAGGTGCAAACTGGGAACAGGATGAGCAACCTCTTTCTCTCGTTTGGCGTGGGGGATGGCGGCGACGGCCGTTGCCGCCCCACACTGCGGACATCTCTCCCCGCTGCCCACTACCGCCGGAAAGCGAAAACGACACCTCGTATTCCCGCACTGCCGAATGTTGAACGCTAACTTGCCTGTCTCCATACGAAATTATGAATTAGGAATGATGAATTATGAAAAAAGAGGTTGGCGATACACCCCATCACCTGACCCCTCATCACACTACCGGCTTTTGCCGTCGGAAGAGCAGATTAGGGGCGATGATGCCCAGCGCCAGGGCGATGAGGACGAGGCCGGTTTTGATGGCGTACACGGCCGTGTTCACCATCTCATTTGCCGCCGGGTCATTGGACAAATTGATCAGCCCCGCCAGTTCAAACACGCCCAACATCGTCTCATAGGCCAATACACCGGGCACCATGGGAATGACGCCCGGCACCGAAAAGACAATACGCGGTGATTGGAACTGTTTCGCCAACCACTCGCTGAGAAAGCCAACGGCCGTTGCCGCCAGCAACGTGGCCCCTTCCAACGGCACACCCCAGGCCATGGCCAATGTGCGGAGGGCATGGCCCAACCCTCCGGCCAGGGCACAGCCCGGCAGCAGGCGCGGCGGCACATTAAACATCACCGCAAACCCCACGGCCGCCACCGCCGACCACAACAAATCTTGGGCTAACAGCCAGCTATTCATATGCCCACCCCCGTTAACAAAATAGCCAGCAGCAGCCCTAACGCAATTGCCAGCGAAATAAGCAGCCCAGTCACGCCTCTAGCTACACCGTTCAACATGTATCCGCGAATGAGATCATGGGCCGCGTTGATCAGCGGTACACCGGGGGCCAGCAACAGCACAGAGGCAGACATGGCGATTTGTGGCTGCTGGCTCAGTTGCAGCCAGGCGGCGCTGCTGGCAATCAGCCCGGCAACAAAGGCACAGGCTGTCACCATCAAGACAGGATTAAAATGGCGTTTGAGCAGTTCCTGGCGGGTGATCATGGAAACGGCCGCTGCTAGAAACGTCACGCCAAACACTGGCCAATCCCCGCCAAATAAGCGGCTAAACGCGGCACAGGCCAGCCCCACCATGACGGCGATCAACCAGCGATTATACGTCCCCGGCTGCCGGTCTATCTGTGCCAACAAAGCTCGTGTCAGGAAGCGATCCAACTGGCCTTCTTCGATGCGGCGGCTGAGGTCGTTTACGGCCGTGATACACCCCATATCTACCCCCAGCCGCACCACGCGCCGCGTTTTGGTGCGAAATTCATCACCACTGGAAGCGGTGATGGTCAGCGATTCGGTGCGTACAATCACATCCAGCCAGTCACAGCCCAGCCCGGTGCCCATGCGATGCACGCTCTCTTCCACGCGCAGGCTGTTGGCCCCATGCTGCAAGAGCAACTGCCCGGCCCATAGGCACAGGTCTATGATGTCGGTGAGTTCGGGGTGGGTTAACGGCCGTTTGCCGTTCTTTAGCTCATTCGTTTCCATTAAAGTTTTCGGGTAGCGACATCCGATTTCTCAAAGAAATCGGATGTCTGGCGGTCTGGCGAGCTATTACTGCCCAAACCGCTCCTGCAACAGCGCCGTCAGCGTGGGCGTGCCAATGTCTTGATATTCGTCAATATCTACCAGACGGCCGAGGTCGATGGGGGTGGCGATGATCACCATGTCCACATCGGCGCGGTTAATCGTCTCCTCCAGGTCGGCAATCTGATCGCCGCCGTACCCCATGGCCGGCAGAACGGACCCGGTGGTGGGGTATTTCTGGTAAGTGGCGGCGATGGAACGGACGGCATACGGCCGTGGGTCCACGATCTCCCGTGCGCCAAAATTCTGCGCGGCTACCACGCCCGCCCCGTACGCCATCTCCCCGTGCGTCAGCGTGGGGCCATCTTCCACCACCAACACCCGCTGCCCGCGTATCGCTGCCGGGTCATCCACAAAAATCGGGGACGCTGCCTTGACAATGACTGCGCCGGGGTTCGTCCGGCGGATGTTGTCTTGCACAGTCAGGATGTGCTGGTAATCGGCCGTGTCCACCTTGTTCATCACCACCGCCGCCGCCAGCCGCAGATTGGTCTCGCCGGGATGGTAACGCAGTTCGTGGCCTGGCCGGTGCGGGTCTGTGACCACAATGTGGAAATTGGACAGGAAAAAGGGCAGATCGTTATTGCCACCATCCCAGATGATGATGTCCGCCTCCTCTTCGGCCGCCCGCAAAATGCGCTCATAATCCACCCCGGCGTAGATGACCGCGCCCCGTTCCACATACGGCTCATACTCCTCGCGTTCCTCAATAGTGCAGTCGTGTTTGTCCATGTCCGCATAGGTGGCAAACCGTTGCACTGCCTGCTGTGCCAGATTGCCATAGGGCATGGGGTGGCGCACGGCCACCACCCGCTGGTAGCCCAATTCATTTTGCAGCACACGCAGTACGTGGCGGCTGGTCTGGCTCTTGCCGCAGCCGGTACGCACGGCGCAAATAGAGACAATGGGCTTACTCGATTTGAGCATGGTCAGCCGGGGATTCATCAACCGGAAACCGGCCCCCGCCGCCAGCACCCGCGACGCCAGGTGCATGACATATTCATGGGAGACATCGGAGTAGGAGAAATAGACATCATCTATCTGTTCTTGTTGAATCAGTTCCTCAAGTTGGCTTTCTGGGTGAATGGGGATGCCGGCGGGGTAAAGTGGCCCGGCCAGTTCCGGCGGGTAGCGCCGCCCTTCGATGTTGGGAATTTGGGTGGCGGTGAAGGCGATCACCTTCACCTGGTCATTGTGGCGCAGAGCGGTGTTGAAGTCGTGAAAGTCACGGCCGGCCGCCCCGGCAATAAGGACACGTTGACGATTGTTTTGACTCATGGGAATACCTCCAAATAGTGGGTATGGGAATAAGTTGCCGTTAGTTTACCCAAGATGTGGGCTTTTGGGTCTATACAATGTCACGTTTTACACATGGCATATGGCGTATGTCTACGCAAACGATTAGCGGCGATGATTGCCGGGCCAGTAGGGCAACGGCCGTTCTGCCCGGCGGTCTGTCCAGTAGAGGGACATATCCAGGCAGGGGATCACTTCGCGGGTGTTGTCCGGCCGCTGGCCGGGCTGGTGGATTTCGCTGATATAACTGAAGCCATGTGTGCGGCTAGACCAACCAACCAGCCCATACCCAATGGCATAGAAATATCGTTCCTCCGGTTCACCGTTAGGTGTCAGCAACCAGGCCAGTTGCACCACATGGGCCAATTCCAACCCGCCAGGGAAGATGTAATATGGGTGATATGCTTCAAAGAGTAGCCAGCTTCGCTGTGTGCCTCCCAGCACGAAGCCACAATCGGATTTACGAAAGAAGAGGACGGTGGGGTTGCGTTCATACACATCGCCTACCTCCCAGAAACGGGGCGCCCATTTGGAGCCGTAGATACCGTCGTCGCGCAGGGTATAGTAGAGGCCATTGCCGGGGCTGGTGTCGGTGCCCCGGTAGATGAACTGATTTGTGTACCACAGTTCTTCCCATTCGGCGCTAATTTCGTTGCCTTTGGTGTGAAAGAAGATCGGAATCTCTCCTTGTGTCTGGTGACGGGCCTGGGAACCGCCACTGTGCTGTACTTCGTAGAGACGGCCGTTGGCTTCTCCGTTACCATTCATAAATTGCACCATGTCATACGGTGGTTGCAGCGGGCCAAATAGATGATAAACAACGGGTAAATAAATGATCGTTGCGGGCAGTGGCTCTGGCGTAGGTGTGGCCGACGGGGTGGGGGTGGCCGTTGAAGTGGCGGAGACAGTCGGTGTTAAGGTAGGAGTTGCGGTTAACGTCAAAGTGGGTGTGGCCGTCAATGTTGGCGTTGTAGTCAGGTTTCCGCTAATCCCTGGTGGGGCTGGAATGATCTGGCTGGTTACAAGCGAGACCCCCAGGAACAGGCTCAAACTCATGATGAGAAGTATAGGAATTAGCCTTTTCATAGGCAGGAAATTACCCCGGTTAGGGCAGGCTGGCTACTTTATTACTCAATTCCCTAATGTCAATTCAAACTCTAGTTCATCTTCAATGGGGATGCCGTTTAGCCCCAACAGGGGGATTTCTGGTTTGAGTTGGCGCGAGAGGGAAAGTGCGTTCTTGTGTACGGCCGTCAACTGCCACCCCCGATTGTTATAAAAACGAATGGCCGGTTCATTGTCGTTGGTGGTGATGAGCCAGGCGCGGCGGCAGCCGTGCTGCCGGGCAAAGTCAGCGGCGGCGGCCAGCAGGGCGGAACCAAGTCCCCGCCCCTGTATGGCCGTATGCAGCGTCACTACTTCACAGTCACGGCCGTCTACATGCACCGTCACCAACCCCGCTTGCTCGCCATCTACACGGCCGATAAAACCAGGCAGTTCGTCACATTGGTGCAGCCGCCCGCGTGAGACCATGCGCGTGTTATCCGCCTCCCGCCACAAAAACGCCCGCACCCATTCCCGGTCACTTTCGGTAATGGCATGAATGTCAATCGTCATTTTCTTTACCTCTTGCCTGGTGTTACACTTGGGTAGATTGGTTCAATCTGTCAGATTGAACAATCTTTGACCTATGACCAGAGAACAAACATTTCGCAGTGAGGCGATTGTATTAAAGCGGTCTGATTTTGGCGAGGCCGATCGGCTGCTGACGCTTTTCAGCCGCGAGCAGGGCAAGATGAAAGCCATTGCCAAGGGGGCGCGCAAACCGCAGAGCCGCAAAACGGGACATGTGGAACTGTTCATGCGCTCCAACTTCCTCTTTGCCAAAGGGCACGACCTGGACATCATCACCCAGGCGGAGATGGTAGAGGCTTACCCGGCACTGCGGGACGACCTGGTGCGGACGACGTATGCCTCGTATGCCGTTGAACTGCTAGATCGTTTCACGGTGGAGCATGACAAACACCTGGGTTTGTACCAGCTTTTGGCCGATGCTCTGGGCTGGTTTGCCGCCGATGAAGAGATGTTACTGCCCGCTCGCTATTACGAATTGCGGTTGCTGTCATTAGCCGGCTTTCAACCGCAGTTGTTTAGCTGCGTTTCTTGCGGCGAGGCGATTACGGAGCAGGATCAATTTTTCAGTGCGGAGTTGGGCGGAGTATTGTGCCCCAAATGTCATCAGGCGGATCGGCGGGCGCTGGCGATCACGGCCGTTGCCCTGAAAGTGTTGCGCTTTTTGCAGACACGGCCGTATGCTGCCGTCCACCAACTACACCTGCGCCGCCCCGTCCACACCGAACTGGAACATCTCATGCACGCCTACCTCACCCACATTTTGGAGCGCAACTTGAAATCGGTGGACTTTCTGCACCGGCTGCGCCAGGAGGCGGCACTGTTTGCTCACGACGACTCCACCTGACCATAGGCCATATAGGTGATAGTTTTGCCCAACGGCCGTGCTAAGATAAAGTTATCATTCACCTCAATGGGATAATCTGATAGAAAACAGTCAGGCAATCAGATGAATTCGGCACAAACAATCGTAGTGGTAGCCTTATGGGGCACGGCCGTTGTTGCTTTAGCCATTAGCGCGTTTTCCTGGCGACGCCGCAGCCTGGGGGAGTGGGCCACCTCTTTTGCCATCCTGGCCTTTGCCATTGCTTTCTGGTCATTTGCCTACAGTTTAGAAGTGGCGGCCACCACGCAGGCAGCCAAACTGACCTGGGCCAAAATTGAGTATCTGGGCATTGTTACGGTGCCGGTGGCCTGGTTTGTTTTTGCCCTGCAATATACCAACCGCGCTGGCTGGCTGACGCGTCGCTGGTTGTTGGTATTGTGCATCAGCCCCATCCTCACCGTTTTGTTTGTCTTTACCAACGAACTGCATGGCCTGATCTGGTCAGAGGTTGGCCTGGACAGTTCCGGGCCAATACCGGTGTTGAGTACCACCCATGGCCCCTGGTTCTGGATTCATTCACTCTACTCCTACGTCCTGATCATTACCGGGGCCATTTTGTTATTGCAGGCATTTACCCGCTACCCCCGCGCCTATCGGCGGCAAAATGCCTCGCTGGTAGCCGGTGCGCTGTTGCCGTTAGTCGCCAACATCATTTTTCTATCCGGCATTTTGCCGCTGCCCCATCTGGATTACACCACCTTTAGTTTTGCGGTGTGCTGCATTTTGATGGCGAATGCCATTTTTCGTTACCGCCTGTTTGAATTGGTGCCGGTGGCGCGGCGCACGGCCGTAGACAATATGCGCGACGGCCTCATCGTATTAGACCTGCAAAATCGCGTCTTAGACATCAACCCCGCCGCCCTGACCCTGTTCCAGCGCACGGCCACCGAAATGGTGGGGTATCCTTTGCGCGAGTTTTTGCAAACACAGGCCCACATTTTGGATGGCTTCCAAAACATCACCGACCTGGAAACAGAAATAACGGTGAATGCCCCCGACCGGCAGCTTACCTTTGCCCTGCAAATTTCGCCATTGCACGACGGCCGTAACCATCTGAGCGGCCGTATGATCATCTTTCACGACATAACCGCCCGCAAAGAAGCTGAGTTGGCTTTGGCCCGCGCCCGCGATGAGGCCATCGAAGCCAGCCGGTTTAAGTCAGAATTACTGGCGCGGGTCAGCCACGAATTGCGCACCCCCCTCAACGTCATCCTGGGGTATACCGAGATGATGCAAGAAGGAATCTATGGCCCCTTAGCCCCTGGCCAATGGGAACCTACCCAAAAAATCATAGACAGCACCGCCTTTCTGGCGCGGCAGGTCAACGAATTGTTAGACCTGGCCCGGTTGGAAGTGGGGCAGTTGCATGTGAATGTGCAAGAGATGTCTATGAAGGAAGTTGTACAGGGTGTCCATGAAAAAATGGTGGTGCTGGCTGAAGCAAAAGGGGTACAATTGGCGAGCCAGGTGCAGGAAAATGTGCCAACCACCATCATGGGCGACCCCGATCGCACGGCCCAACTCTTGCTGAACCTGGTTGGCAATGCGATCAAATTTAGCGATGGTGGCGTGGTGCGGCAGGAAGTATTGGTAGCTGACGGCCGTTTGCTCTTGCGCGTATCAGACCAGGGCATTGGCATCCCACCAGAGATGCAAACCACCATTTTTGAGCCATTCAAACAGGTGGATGGCTCCTTGACACGACAACGTTCCGGTACCGGTTTAGGATTGGCAATTGTGAAGCAGTTAACCGAGTTAATGGCAGGAAACATTACTCTGGATAGCCAGGTGGCGCAGGGTAGTACGTTTACCATCTGTTTGCCGTTGGTAATGGCAAATGGGGAGGAAAATCGTGGCACAGGAAAATAAAGACCATGACAAACCTTTGGCGCTGATCATTGAAGATGATCCGCAGTTGGTGATGATTTTTGCCACCGCTCTGGAGGTGGCGGGGTATGAAGCGGTCACGGCCGTAGACGGCCGTGTGGCCCTGGAAAAACTGGCCGTCCTCACCCCAGACATCATCTTGCTCGATGTGCATTTGCCCCTCGTCTCCGGGGATGACTTGCTGCGGCACATCCGCGCCGATGACCGTTTGAAAGACTCCAAAGTCATCCTGTCTACGGCCGACTCACGCATCGCCGCCCAACTGCGCGAAGAAGCCAGCCTCGTCCTGCTTAAACCCGTCAGCTTCAAAGAACTCATCGAACTCACCTCCGGCCTGAAGTAGCTGGTGGCAAGTTGCAAGTTGCATGTAATCGCCTGCCACTTGCCGCTTGTCACCCCCTGTGCCGATCAAAAAAACCACCCTGAAAAAGGGTGGTTTTTGTGTACTGCGGGACCAGGATTCGAACCTGGACTAGACGGTTCAGAGCCGCCGGTTCTGCCGTTAAACTATCCCGCAATGGGTAGATCTCCTCAACCGAACCGGGGCGCATTTTACCAGAGTGCCCCCCCTGCGGCAAACAGGCACACATTTTTTATTGCTCCTGAAAACAAACCCGATTACAATGGGCTGACTGATTGGTTTTATAGTGCAGTACATGGTCAGAGTCTATGCCAGAAACGGCCGTATCCATCACTTCGCAAATAGATACCCAAAAGCTTCTAACTGTTCTCCGCGACGCATTTAGCGAGAGTGAACTGCGTGACCTCTGTTTTGAACTGCGCATTGACTATGAAGACTTGCCCCCGGCGGCAAGCCAGACAAAGCGCGGGAACTGGTGCAGCGCTGCGAACGGGAGCGCCGCCTGCCAGAACTGGCCGAAGCCATCCTACAAGCCCGTCCGCATATTCCCCGCCACAGCCTGATTCGGGACGGCCGTACCGACGAATCGCCATTTAAGGGCTTACCTGCCTTTCAAGAAGAAGATGAGGCGATTTTCTACGGCCGTGAAACCCTCACCACCGACCTCCTCCACCGCCTCCTCTCTCCTTTCCCCTCCCAGGGGGAAGGCCGGGATGGGGGTGGTTTCCTCGCCCTCGTCGGCGCGTCCGGTAGCGGCAAATCCTCCGTCGTCCGCGCCGGTCTGCTCCCTGCCCTACGCCGCCAGACCAACTGGCCCATCCACCTGATTACGCCTACCGCCCATCCGCTGGAAACATTGGCGGTAACATTGACCAGAGAGAGCGAATCGGTCATGGCCGTGACCACCCTCCTGGACGACCTCCACCGCGACCCCCGCAGCCTGCACTTGTATGTGCGACGGTTATTATCCACAGATGACAGGGTGACAAGGGGAAAAGGTGACAAGGTGATGGAAGAGCATCCTGTCACCTTGTCACCCGGTCACCTTGTCACCCCTTCACTCCACCTCTTGCTCGTCATAGACCAGTTCGAGGAACTGTTCACGCTGTGCAAGGACGAGGCAGAGCGGAAGGCATTTGTGGAGAATCTGGTCTATGCCGTGAACCCGGAAACGGCCGGGCCAACGGCCGTCATCCTCACCCTGCGCGCCGACTTTTACAGCCATTGCCTGCAATTTGCCGCCCTGCACAGCCTGTTGGAGCAGCGGCAAAAGATTGTGCCCGCTATGACGGCCACCGAACTACGCGCCGCCATCGAACAGCCCGCCGCCCACGCTGGTCTTGTCTTTGAAGAGGGGCTGGTAGATTTGCTGCTGCGGGATGTGGGCGCGATTGGCGACCAATCGCCTGAGCCAGGGCATTTGCCGCTGCTCTCCCATGTGCTGCTGGAAACGTGGCAGCGACGGGAAGGCGACCGGCTGACGTTGGTCGGGTACACGGCCGCCGGGGGGGTGCAGGGCGCGATTGCCA
>CAYXUZ010000074.1:0-20164 GCA_964467705.1 uncultured Ardenticatenaceae bacterium
CCTGTTCCGCCCCACCGCCGCCGGGCCAGAGGAAGCTGGTACGGCCGTCGAACCAGCGAATGTGGCGATCATTGGAGGCGAAGGCACGGCCGTAGTCCGCCGGATTCAAATGCGCCAACCCCACGCCGGAAAGCCCCAGCCCCACCGTATCTCCGGTGGCGGGCACCTCATAGACAAACAACGAATAGCCAATACGCGCCGTCGGTTCCCGTTCGCGGAACCAGGCAAAGCGCGCCCGGTCACGGGCATACACCCCCTGCAATTGCGTGGCGCTGAACACATACACACCCGGCGCCGGGTTTTCCGGGTCAAAGGTATCCAAAAACGGATCCTCGCGGCCCACCGGCCAGACGCGCAGCGGCTCCCCTTGCGTCAGCCCATACGCCGCCAGGGGCGCTGATCCCAACCAGGCGGCATAAAAATGGTCAATCCCGTTTTCGGCCACATAGTCGGCCAACCCCGGCAAATCCTGCCCCCAATCCAGGTTAGAATCGGCCGCCCACTGCCAGCCATTTTTTGGCCCGCCCACCAGCGCATTGAAGTAGGCCAGGTAGTGGGGGTGGATGGCGAGGGAGGTGAGGAAGAGGAGGAGCAGTAAGCAGTAAGCGGTGAGCAGTAGGCAGTAAGCAGTGAGCGGTGAGCGGTAAGCGGTGAACGGTAATCGGTAAGCGGTAAGCGGTGATGGGTCTGGTAGGGGCGAGGCAGGCGGGTATAACTTTGTCTCAGTGGGGATACTCTTTCCCGCCTGCCTCGCTCCCACGCCGGTCATTCCCACGCCCCCCATAAACACAAACAATAGCGGCAGCATGGGCAGCAGGTAGCGATAGCCGATGTTCACCTGGCTGGTCAGCCCGGCGGCCACGATGCCGCCTGCCAGCAGCAGCAGCCACACCTGCGCCCAAGCGCGCCAGCCACGCTGCCGGGCAAACTGCCATAATGCCAGCGCCAGCAGCGCCAGCGTGGACAATGGCGTTTTGATCAGGAAAATGACGGGAAAGTAATACCACCAGCCGCCCCGTTTCACTTCGCCCATCAAAAAGGCATCATGCCCGGTTGTCTGGTGTGCTTGCTGCGTCAAAAAATCATCCTGCAAAACGGCAAACTGAAAGCGGTAGAGCGCCAGGAATATGAGGCCGCCAATGATGATCCAGCCGATTACTTCTACTAACGGCCGTAACCCCATCCGTTTATCCGTTCCCATTCGTTGCCCGGCTACCCGATAAAAGGCAATCAGCACCAGCGCGATCACAAAAATGAGGCCCGAAAATTTGGCTGCCAGAACCAGGCCGATGGTCACGGCCGTCAACAAATACCGTTTCCAGCCCCCCACTTGCCAATACCGCCACACCGCATACGCCGCCAGCAAAAAGAAAAAAGCCGCGCCCAGGTCGGTGGTCGCTAAAAAACTGTGCGCCAGGATGTTGGGGTCAAACGTGTAGAGGCACAGCGCCAGCAACCCGGCGGCGCGTGACCGGAACAACATCCCGGCAAAGCGGTAGACCAATGCGCCCAACAGCACGGCCGTGAGCATCACCGCCTGCCGCCCCACCCAGATGATCTGCAAGCCATTCTCGTTGCTAACCCAGGCAAACTGCTGGCTGATGCGCAGCCAGTCATTTGTCTGCCAGAGGGGGTCTGGGAAGGGGATGGCCGGGTGCAACACCAGCTGAACAGGCAGGCCAATGAGGGCGTTCACCAGCGGTGGGTTTTGTACCACGCCGTAGAGCTGCCAGCTTTGCCAGAAAAGCGCCCCGTGTAGGATATGGATAATTTCGTCAAAGGTGGCGGATTGGGTCACGGCCGTGAGCTGCAACCGCGCCCAAAAGAAGAGCAGCAGCCCCACCGCTAGCCAGCCTGCCCATCGCGCCAGCCACCGCTCCAGCCGGGTTATCATTCCTCAATCTCCAGCGTGAATAGCGCCACCACATCCGCGCCCGTTGGCAGCGAGAGCCGTGCGCCGGTAGACAGCAGGTAGACCCCGGCGACAGCGCGATATTGCCCTGGAACTAGAGGACGCGCCAGCACTTTTTCATCCGCCACCAGTTCGCCCACGTCCCAGACCGAGGTGGGATACCAACTGCCCTGTGGCTGCCCGTCCGCCTGAGCGACCACCTGCCCCTGTTCGTCCAGCAGGTGGATGAAGGTCGTGTAATCGGCCGTCAGGGGCGCTGCTGCCTGCCAAAAAAGCGTAATTTGATCACCGTCGCTTTGAAAGCCTACCAGAGTAAGCTGGTTGGCAAAATTAGCCTGGATGGGCTGCATTGTGGGTGGGGGGGTGTACGGCCGTGCCGCCGCAATTTTCAGCCAGCCCAACGCCTGCCCATCCAGCCGCAGCAGAGCGCGGGCCGGTTGGGCATCCGGCGCGATGGTGAGGGAAACGGTGTGGGTGATGGGTTGGGAAGGGGCGGCAGGCACGGCCGTGTCCATTTCCGCCACAACTTCACCACCAAATCCCACTAAATCCAGCGTCACTGATTGTTCTTCGCCTATGCCCAATCCGAACAACGTCACCGGCAACGTGTCGCCCGGCTGCACCCGTTCCGGCCAGTTTGCCGCTTCAATTTGTCCGCCTACGGCCGTGTCCACACAAACCCGCTCCTCATTCACCCCCGGCCAGAAAAGCTGTGGTCGGGCATAGGCCGGGCGGACGATGAACAGCAAGGTGACTACGGCCAGCACGAAGAATGTGGGAATCAAAAAATAGGACGCGGATAGGCGCGGATTTTTGGGATTTAACGCGGATTTTTGATCTTCATCAGCGAAATTCCACTGAATCTGCGTCCATCCGCGTTCTACTCCAACCGCCAATAGTGCCGCAATAGAAGCGGCCGCGCCAAATGCAAGCCGCCCTTGATAACCTGACCAGTTGATGGTCTGAATGTATCGCAGCAGAGAGAGATAGATGGCAGTGACGGCATAGAGGTTAAAAAGTAAAGCGATATGAGGGGATTGGAGATTAGAGACAAGAGATTTCAAGCCCCTCTTAATCTCCAATCTCCAATCACTAATCTCCAAAATAACTCCTAAGATACCCACCGTCACTACCACCCCAATCATCAGATACACCCACCCTGGCATGGGTAATTTTAGCCAGCCAAACCAGCCCCAATAGGTCTGGAAGTGGATGCGGGCAAAATCCCACAGGTCGGCCCATGTGAAGGCGGTGGTGCGCAGCACTTCTGATCCTTTGGCCTGCAAATGCACATCCCAGGCCAGGGGGTCGCCATAGAGGGTATAGGCACGGCCGTACCACCAGCCGGCGATGAGCAGGGGGAGGAGGGTGACGAGGAGGAGGTGGATGGGTAGTGAGCGGTGAGCAGTGGGCGGTGAGCGGTGAGAAGTGGAGGAATGGCCGATTACCGATAACTGATAACCGATTACTGCCAGCAAGGCGAGGGGCCAGAAGGCGAGCAGGGCAAATTTGGTGAGCAGCCCCAGGCCGACGAGAATGCCCAGCAGAGCAAAACGGCCGTAGCCCCCCTGGGTAGCAGCGGACACGGCCGTAACCACAATCGCCGCCCCCAACAAAGCCATCAGCACGTCATTGTTCACACTGGCGGTAATGAAGAGGAACTGGGGATTAAACGCCAGCAAGCCCGCCGCCAACAGCCAGACCGACGGCCGTGTCGGGGCCATTTGCCGGGCTAACAAATATGTCAGCGCCACCGTTACTGCCCCCAATATGACCGACAATATCCGGGCCATACGAAACGCCAGAAAGGCGTCATCAAACACAGGCTGTTCCCCCCAATCGTGCAGGTAAAAGTGGGCACGGCCGTTGTCTGGTACAAAAGAGTAACAGGCATTGAGCGGCAAATCAGGCGAGGTTGCCTGAGGAAAAGGAGTGGTCCAGATGGCATTCAGAAGGTAAAACAAGGGTGGCTGGTTTGCTTCCATCGTGGCATTGGCTTCGGCCGTCGGCTGCATCACCGGGAACGTTTGCTGCTCCACCAGATACCGCACATACAAAAAATGATCTACTTCATCTGGCGCTTCACCCAAAGGCACAACGAGCGCATATGCTGTTGCCAGCGTTAGATATACACCCAGGATCACCGCCAGCCAATGTTCTGGTTTCACCGATGCCTCTTGTTTGTAGTCACCGCTGTGGCGGCAATACGTCTCAAATAAGCCAAAAAGCGACCGTTCGAGCAAAATAGTTGGTCGCAACCCTGACGAAAATGCTCGGAGGTCGCTTGCATAGGATACAGAATACGAGAAATCGCTGCCGAAAGCAATTTCTGCCAGGAACTATGGATCCGGCGTTCACTGCAAAAACCTGCCCAGGCAGGTTAGAAATCCACAGTTGCCGATGATAGCGTTTTTTGCTATCGTACCGGCAATGAATAAACGCCATCAAAGAACCCTGGAAGCCATCTTTGAGATGCCGGTCCCGGCCAGTTTAGAGTGGCGAGAAATTGAGACTCTCTTCATCGCCTTGGGAGCCAGAGTTATTGAGGGCCGAGGGTCACGGGTGCGTTTTGAACTGAATGGGGTCATCGCTACTTTTCATCGTCCACACCCGCAGAAGGAAGCCAAACCATATCAGGTACGCGATGCCCGCCGTTTTTTAGAGCAGGCAGGAATAAAACCATGAATACAATGAGTTACAAGGGATATGCCGCCCGAATCGAATACAGTGACGAAGATCAATGTTTTATCGGTCATATTGCCGGTATTACCGACGTGGTGGGTTTTCACGGTGAATCGGTGGCGGAATTACGCGCCGCGTTTGAAGAGGCGGTCGAGGATTACCTGGAAACGTGTACCCGGCTGAATCGCCCACCCCAAAAACCGTATTCGGGAAAGCTCTTGTTACGATTGACGCCAGAGGTTCATGCGGCCGTGGCCACGGCGGCTCAGGTCAGTGGTAAGAGCATCAACCAATGGGCGGCCGAAGCGTTGGTCACGGCCGTGCAACAGTGACCGGCATAAATATCAGTCGTGTACACACCGTGCCAAAAACGTAGGGCAGGGGCATGGTCTGACGGGCGAATGGCGATACAATTTCGCTATGAGTCGCTTATCCTTTTTCACCCTCAACCTCTCTCTATTCCTGCTGCTGGCCGCCTGTACCAGTGTTGAACCGACGCCCACGCCTACGGTCGTGATCGCCGCCTTACGAGTGACGGCCGTACCCCCCACCCGCACCATCCCGCCACCCACAACGACTGCTACAAACACACCTACTGAAATACCAACGGGTACGGCCGTGCCTGCAACCCCGACCGTTACGGTGGATGAAACGGAAAATGTCAAAGACATTGGCACTAAGACGGCTGCACCTACGGACGTGCCCACCCTTCAACCGTCACCAACGCAAACAGTGATACCTACGGCACGGCCGTTGCCTACCCAAACTCCCATACCCACAGCGTCTATTTGGACGGGAATCGGTACGCCAATGCCAGCCCCTCAAGCTGTGTTAATGCCGGAAAACATTGCACAGATACAGGAAATCGGCAGGTGGGGGTACGGCCGTGTCATTGATGCTACATACTCGCCAGACGGACAAAAACTGGCGGTAGCCACACCGTTAGGCGTGTACTTTTACGATGCCAACACAACTGAATTGCTCGCCACCATCTCGACGACCAGCGTATTGCTTTCTTTTGCTCTCTCTCCTGATTGGAACTATTTAGCCATTGGCTTAGGCTGGCCGGATAACGATATTCAGATCTGGTCAGTGCCGGACGCCTCCATGCTCTATGCCATTGATCATTATGATTACGGTGTTTATCGTTTGACCTTTTCACCTGATGCGCAAACCTTGTATGCCTCAACTTCTAGTCAACCTACAGCCTGGCAGGTTAGCGATGGCAGGCAAATAGAAAGTGGCTATCCTGGTGGCACGCTGTCACCCGATAGACAACTGGCAGCTTTTTTCGATCAGGATAATAACATTCACATCTGGCGTATGGAAAACGGCTGGTTTGTAGATACGCAGCAGATCACACCCAGCAGCACGGAGATTCAAAATATCACTACTATTGCTATTTCCCCGGACGGCCAATTGGTCGCGGCAGGAGATTGGAACCTCAATGTTGCTGTCTGGAATATACAAGATGGTTCATTAGCCTATACTGTAGATATACCGGCTACAGTTGATGAGCAGGGCCGGGCTATGGGCAGCTTGGGGAAACCCAATCAACGATCTGGGCCAGGAAGGTACACAATTGACGATCTTGAGTTTAGCCTGGATGGGAAAATTTTAGCGATAGCTACCGGTTTTGAGGATGTAACACTTTTGCAGGCTGACAACGGCCGTACCCTTCACCGTCTAGAAAATGCCGGTACAGGCATCACTTTTTCACCAGACGGATCAAGAATCGCTGCCTGGGCGCATACACTCAACCAATGGAATGTGCAGGACGGCACCTTTATCAATGGCCTGATCAAACACGCTGGTATGGTTACAGACATTGCCTTTGCTCCCAATAATCAATTTATGGCAATTGCCTCATTTGACAGCTTTATCTATTTGCGGCAGATGCCAGACGGTATTTTAGGACAGAGTCTGGAAAGTCATAATGGTGGCGTATACAGCATTGATCTTGCTCAAGGTGGACAAATATTGGCTTCTGGTTCAGAAGATGGAACAATGCGTATCTGGAATTTGGAAGATGGCACATCCATCGATCGGAGAGCATCTGCGGAAACTGAAGTTTACGAAGTAGCCATCTCCTTTGATGGGCAGGTGGTAGCTTCTGCTTCTTATGACGAGCCGGTAAAATTTTGGGGGACGGCCGATCTTTCTCGAATTGGTGAAGAAATCGAACACTTTGGCGTTACCACTTGCCCCATTGCATTTTCACCGATTGAGTATCTATTTACAACTTGTTGGGATTCCAGTTACGTTGCTTTATGGACTTTAGAGGATTCACGATTATTGACTGAGACTATTTCTCCAAAAGACCTGGTTTTTTCATCTGATGGACAATATCTGGCAGCCACGTCCCATAATTCACAGTTACGCCTCTGGCGGATGGTGGATGGAGAGATGCTTTATTCCGTAGAAACAGGTGCAGGTGCCTGGCAAAATTTAGTATTTTCGCCAGATGATCGGTTATTGGCTATTACTTCCTTGCACACTGTTCAGTTGTGGGATGCCGTAAGTGGAACGCTCTTACACACTGTCTCAGGGGGGCATCAATTCCCATCGAGCGTTGCTTTTTCGCCCGACGGCCGTATCCTCGCAATTGGCTCAACTGACGGCACAGTTCGCCTGTGGGGCGTCCCCTAAATTTACACCGAACGGTGGCTGCTTTCCGTGTCCGGCGCGCCTATCAGCAGTTCCAGAGCGTGGGGCAGGACGGGCAGCAGCACCTCCAGGTTTTCCCGCGCCGCTTTGGGGCTGCCGGGCAGGTTGATAATCAACGTCTGCCCGCGAATGCCCGCCACCGCCCGCGACAACATGGCGTGGCGCGTAATCTGCAAACTTTCCGCCCGCAAAACTTCCACAATCCCCGGCGTCTCCCGCTCAATCACCCGTTTCGTCGCTTCCGGCGTCACGTCACGCGGCGCAAAGCCGGTGCCGCCGCTGGTCAGCAGCAGGTTGACGCCCTCGTCGCACCAGCGGGTCAGCACAGCCACGATTGTCTCAAAATCATCGGGGATGACGGCCTGATGGGTGATGGGCCAGGTGGTGTGGGCGCGCAATTTCGCGGCAATGATCGGCCCGCTGCGGTCTTCATACTCCCCGGTCGCCCCCCGGTCGCTGATGGTCAGAATGCCGATGTTCATCGTAGTCCGTCATCCGTAATCGGTAATCCGTAATCCGAAGGCTTACGGATTACGGTTCACGGGTTACGGATTACGCTCCCTCAATCAACGCCAGCCAGGCATCATTCAACCCGCTGTCTGTGACACCGTAGTAAATATGCACGGTATCCCCTTCGCGCAGGGCCAGGTCATACCAGATGTTGTCATCTTTTTCGCGTTTGTTGATGAGGGCGATGTTGCCCTGCCACTTGATCTCTTTCGGTTTGGGCTGCCCGGCTTCCACCTGGGAGATGGCGTAATGCCACAATTTGCGGGCGGAAGAGCGGGTGACGTTTTTGATCAGGCTGCCGTTGCGTAAATCACGCACAGTGTGGTAATAGGTGCCGTTCCGTTTTTCGCTTTCCACCACTTCCACGCCGGTGCGGGGTGGTTCAATCTGTTTGGCGGTTTTGCTGCCTGGTTTCACGTCCGTGACCACCGACGCTACTGCCGGCTCGGCCACAGGCAAGGGCGGCAAGGTGGCTACCGGTTCCGGCGACTCGTGACGCATGCCGCGCTCCACCAGGCGCACAATTTCGTCGCGCACCGCCAGGCTTGATTCCGTTTCGTCGCGCACATAAAATTTATTGTCATCAATCGCATAGGGCGCGTCACTGCCCGGCTGCACGGTGATGCGCACAATTTGTGCCCCCCGTGAGGGTAGGGTGTCTATGTGAATGTCCGGCGTGGGCGTGATGCGGTTGCTCACGGCCGTCATCAACTTCTCCACCGCCTTACCCGCCTCCTTCACCCCTTCCGGTTTTGCCTTCGGGTCAGCGCTGACGCCCACGTAAATCGCGCCGCCGTTGGTATTCGCCATCGCGCAAATATCTTGCAAAATGCGGTCTTGATACCCACCGCGCTGCACCAGACTGGCATGGAACGCCTGGACGATGGATTCCCCTTCCTCCTGCGCCAGTTGCACAAAATCAATGGGGTTGGCCGGGCCGCGATACGGCCGTGTCAACGACAAATCATTCCCCTTCAACACCGCCGCCAATGCGTCAAACGTCAACTCCGGCAGCAATATCTCCGTCACCCGTTCGCCCACGCCCAGATGTTTGGGCTGCGCCGGGTCGCGCAGCAGCCGGTGCGCGTCTGAACCTTGAATGCAGCGCATGGGGCGCGGATATTCCGGTTTGGAGCCATCAAAAAAGCGACGGGTCGTGAAGCCCCTTTTGTCCAGGTCAGTAATTTCCAGGGCGTGCAAATAGGGGTCTTGGGTATAAGCGATGCGCGTCTGCCCGCCAAAATCCAGCCCACGCATGGCCACGCCGTTGCCGGAATTGGCATGGGCGGCAATGACAATGCCGCCGGCGTCATTGATGACGCGATAGGCGGTTAACACGTCGCTGGTTGCGCCCACATTGGCGCTGCCCTGATGCAGCACCGCTGGCGGCACGCGCAGCGTCAGCAGCAAATGTTCCAAAAAGCTGACCGGCGTTTCCGAGGGGAAAATGCCCAAAATGTGGAAGCC
The DNA here is from genome assembly GCA_964467705.1 of uncultured Ardenticatenaceae bacterium. Lineage (GTDB taxonomy): Bacteria > Chloroflexota > Anaerolineae > Promineifilales > Promineifilaceae > CAADGU01. Next base: position 9,239 of record CAYXUZ010000074.1, read on the forward strand.
AAAGGTCGCCGTAAATTCAAAGCCGGGCAGCACCAGGATTTTGGTGAGCAGCCGCCGGTATTCGTCCAGCCGTCGCTTTTCGTCCGGTTCAATGCGCCGCCGTTCTTCCAGCCAGAGCAACTGCTCGATTTCCTTTTTCATGGCGGCAAAGCCGGCCATAGTGTTGTGGTCGGTGAAAGCAATGATGTCCAGGCCGCGCACTTCGGCCTGGCGCAAAATGTCCAGATAGCTGACTTCTGGTTGTTGGTAGTCGTTGGAGCCGGGGGTGTGCAGGTGTAAATCCATGCGCCGCCACTGGCGGGAGGGGGTATTGTTTTTTGAAGTGGTACGGCCGTGTCGCCGACCTGATTTTGTAGCCAAGATGTGTTCCTAAAGAGAATTATGAATTATGGATTATGAATTATGAAGTAAGTAGGGAGGCCAGGAGTTGTGACAACTCGTCTGGCGGGTAGGGTTTGAGCAGGAAATGGTTGGCCCCGGCCGCCAACGCTTCTTGTTCGCGGCGGTGGTCGCCAGAGGAGATGATCACGGCCGTGTCCTTTTTAGCGGCCGTTTCCCCCTGGCGAATGGCCCGCAGCAAATCCAACCCACTGGTATTCCGTTCTAAGTGCCAATCTACCACAAAAGCGTTGGTAGTGGCGTTGGTAAAGGCAAGGGCCTGTTCCAGATTAGTACAGGCGTGTACCGTGAAGCCGTCCAGTTCCAGCAGCATTTGTAGCAGTTGCACATTGGTGATGTCGTCGTCAACGACCACGATGTTGGGCATAGGGTCAACCTGATCGTGATGCGTGACAAGAGCCAATTCACGCATCACGCATCACGCATCACTTCTTCTTCTTGCTCGATTTGCCATCGGCCAGGGAAGAGATGCCACGCACGAGGCCGATGATAGAGATAGCCAGCCCCAACGCCTCGGCGGTAGACACTTCGGGGGCTTCGCCGCTGCCGCTTTTGTCGGCGTTGCGGGTGAACAAAGTGGCTGCGCCCAGGCCAATGAGCGCACCCAAAACGGTACCTACTATCATTGCTTTTGTTTTCCAATTGATGTTGGACATGTAGTTGTCTCCATGTTTACTTTTTTAAGAAGAGATTGGAGATTGAGTAATCACCTAATCTCTCAATCTCCCAGTCTCCTAATCTCTAATCAGCAATCTCCGTAAAGTATCAAGCCAGGCCTGCACATAGGCAAACCAGCCGTTGAACCGGACGATGGGACGGGTAATCCGGTAGCTGTAATAGCGCAATTTGGGCAGGATGATCAGGAGCAGCAGACTGTCCATGCGCCAGAGCAGGGTACGCACACGGCCGTAAGGCGGCGCTGGCGGTATCGGCCGGTCTGCTTCATCCATGACAAAGTTGTAATAAACGTAACCGCCGATCACGGCCGTCATCACCAGTCCAAAGATCAACACCACCGGCAGCAGCATCATAATCAACACAAAATCGGCCAGCCCGGACAGGAAAAGGTAGGTGTCTTCCGATGGCGGGAAAAGGGCCAGGTAGAGCAGGTAGAAGAAGGTGAGCAGGACAACGGCCGTGACCACCCCCACCGGCACATACACATACAGCCGGTTAAACCGCCGCAAAGCGGCCGCCCGTGCGATCTGTTCCTCACTGGGTTCAAAGCCGCTTGTCACGGGGGACAGCAGCGAGGAGGGTGGTGAGTTGAATGAATTGCCTGGGGGCGTCATACTGATCCTAATTACACGGTTGCCTGTTAGTTCCAATCGTCGTGAATTGTATCACAATTTCAAATCAAGGTCTTGTAGGTTTCAGGCGGTGGCCCCGCCGCGCCGGTCGTCGCCGGCCGCTTCCAAACGGCCGTCCGCCGCCCGCGCTACGGAGTGTGCCCCGCCAAAATAGATGCTGCGGTGAGGCCAGCGGTTGACGGGGTAGCCCATGCTTTCCAGTTCGGTCACGGCCGTCTCATCATACCCCGCCTCGCATTGTAACACCCCATTTTCCACATGCACCCGCGCCCGATTAACCGCTTCGGCCAGAGGCAGGTTGTAATCCAGCACATTGCTTAACGTTTGCAGGATGGCGCTGCGGATGCGGATGCTGCCGCCGCTGCCGCAGACGAGCCGCGTCATGCCGTCTTGTAACACGATGGCGGGGGCCATCATGGTGGGCAGGCGCACACCGGGCGGGCGGCTGTGGAATCCGTGCGGGTGCAAATCTTCTTCGCCCATCATGTTGTTGGGGATGAAGCCGGCGCCGGGCACGACGTACCCGGCCGATTCGCCGGCCGTCGTTGTCAGGCCAACGGCTAACCCGTCGCCGTCTATGACGCTGAGGTGGCTGGTGTGGTTGGGGCCGTTCGGTTCTGGCCTGCGGCGTTGGCTGGGTTCACCGCTTTGTAACGCCATCTCAATTCGTTGCACGTCTCCCCATAGAAATGCCTCGCTCAAAAAGAGGTCAATTTGTTCCTTTTCATCTACTTGCCATTTATCTGACTCTTCCCATCGCTCGCGGGCAAGGTTAGTCGCCGTCATGATCTCATACAGCAGTTGCAGGTGGAGGGCAGAGCCGTGCGGGAAGCGGCTCATGTCGAAGTGGCTGAGTAATTTGAGAGAGTAAGCAATGAGCACGCCGCCGGTGGAACTGGGTGGGGGGAGCAGGATTTCGTAGTCGCGGTAGGGGATGCGGATGGCGTTTACTTTGCGTACTTCGTAGTGGCGCAGGTCGGTGGCGGTGAGCAGGCCGCCATTTTGCTGTTGGTCGGCGATGAGGGTTTGGGCGAGACGGCCGTGCCGTATCAACCCCTCCCCTTCTTCGGCCAGCGCGGTGAGGGTCTCGGCCAGGTGGGGGATGAAGAGGCGTTCGCCGGGTTGGATGACACGGCCGTGCGGCGCAAATATCGCCCGCATGTCGGCGGTGTGGGTGTAGAGCGGGGCCAGCAGTTCGCAGGTGTTGGCCTGGAACGGCTCCATGAGCACGCCGTCGCGGGCGAGTTGTTGGGCGGGTTGCAGCAGGGTGGGCAGGGGCAGACGGCCGTAGTCGGCCGCCAGTTGGCACAGCCCAAAGATATTGCCCGGCACGGCCACGGCCGCCCGCCCCAGGTAGAAGTCCTGTGTGGCCGCCCCAAAGTCCACCACCACTTTGGCAAAGTCCAGGTAGCGCGGTGCTGTGCCCGCCAGACCGGGGGTGTTGCTGAAGAAGTCGTAGACGAGGGAACGCTGCTGCTGCGGGTCGTACAGGTGGGCGATGCCGCTGCCTCCCCAATGTACGACGCCGCTCTCGGCGATGAAGGAGACAAACGCGGCAGCGACGGCCGCATCTACGGCGTTGCCGCCTTGCTGCAACATCGCCGCGCCTGCGGCTGCTGTCAGTGGCCCCCCGGCTGCAATTACACCTGGCATGGATTGTGTTCTCCTTCGGTTGAGGGAGGAGTGGGGCACGCCCTCGTGCCCCACGTGGGACGTGGGCGTCCCACGCTCCTCATTCGCTGCCTACAAACTCCTCAATCGCTTGCGCCATGAGGCGGGCGTTGTGGCCGAATAACATGGTCATGTGGTTGCCGGGGATGGTGATGAGGTGACAATTTGGGATGATGGCCGCCGTTTGCTCGGCCAGGTCGGCGGGCATGACGGCGGGTGTGCCCGGCGGGCCGTACCCTTCTGGCGCGTTGAAGAGCAGAGTGGGTTGGGGCAGGCGGGCCATGAGTTCCAGCCAGTTATGTTCCAGCCCTTTCCCGGCGGCTTCGGCGATGGCGGCGGGTTGGGGGATGGGGGTGACACGGCCGTCCACCAATTCCCGTACATCAGCGCGATAGAACGCTTCGATGGCGTCGTCCCATTGCCCGCCCCAGTACGGCACGGCTTTCACGGCGTCCCGGTAGCTTTGCAAGGAGGGATAGGTCTGGCCCAGCCGGGCCAGGGAGGGGCTGATGAGTTCCCGCGCCTGGGGGTGCAGGAGACCGGCATCCAGGATCAGGCATTTTTGTACGCGGTGGGGGTGATGCACGGCCGTGTACACCGTCAACAGCCCACCAAATGAGTGCCCGCCCAATATCACCTGCCCCACTTCCAGCGCATCCAGCAGCCCGATGAGGTCGGCGGCATGTTCGGGCATGGTGTAGCCGGACACAGGGGCGCTGCTCTGGCCCCGCCCCCGCAAATCTACTGCCAGCACCCGATAAGGCAGCGCCGCCATGAGTGCGCCAAAGCAATGGGCATTAGCCGTGAGGCCATGCGCCAGGAGGATAGTTGGCTCGATGCCCGGTTTTTCCTGCACATGGAGTTGGATGCCATTCGTCTCTACAAACATATTCATGTTCCCTCAGAAAACATGTTCATGTGTTTAAGTGGTCAGGTGCTCGCGTAAACACTTAAACGCTTGAACACTAGGACACTCAAATCTTTGTCACCTGTTCCACCCAATAAGGTTCCCGCATGACCCGCTTAAGCGTCTTGCCGGCCGTTGAGCGCGGGAAGTCGGCCATAAAAACCACCCCGCTGAGCTTTTGGAAACGGGCTTCCACGCGCTCGTTCACCCAGGCCAGCAGTTCTGCCTCACTGACGCTGCCCGGTTCATGCAGGATGACGGCCGCCAGCGGCGTCTCCCCCCAGTGGGGATCGGGGACACCAAACACAGCAGCTTCGCGCACGGCCGCGTGCTGCACCACAATCTCCTCAATATCACGGGGATAGACGTTCACACCGCCAGAAATAATCATATCCTTCTGGCGATCCACCAGATACAAAAAGCCCTCCTCATCCACAAAACCTAAATCACCTGAATACAGCCAGCCATCGCGTATCGCCAGCGCCGTCAGGTCTGGGCGCTTGTAATAACCAGGCATCGTCATCGGGCCGCGCCCCACAATCTCCCCCACCTCATGCGGCGCACACAGCGACCCATCCGGGCGCTCAATGCGCATCTCCATAAACGGTGGCGGCGTGCCCACAGAGTCCGGTTTGGCGGCAAAATCCAGCTTATCCAGAATGGTCATAAACCCTTCCGTCAGTCCATACAGCTCATAAAAGCGCCCCGGCAGCAGCCGCGCCAACGCCTGCTTATGTTCCAGGTGCAAAGGCGCACCTACCGAGCCTAACATCTCCAGGGACGCCAGCTTATCCGGGTGGAAATTGGGCGCGTGCAGCAGGGCAATGATTTGTGACGGCACCATCTTGATGTGTGTCACCCGTTCGCGGGCAATCAGTTCAATGAGCGCGGCCGCGTCAAACTGCTTCATCAATATAAACGGCGCGCCCAGAAACATCGCCGGCATCATCGTCAGGAATGCACCGTTGAAAACCACCGAACCGGCATGGGCCATCACACTTTCCGGGTTCATGCGGTACGCCGCCGCAAAGGTGGTGCAATACCACGACCGGATGGCGTGTGTATGCACAATCCCCTTGGGTAAACCCGTCGTACCGCTGCTGTAAATAATGTTGTATGGGTCATCGCCACTGATCTCCACAAATGGCGGCTCACCTTCCGGGGCCGCACCCACCAGTTCGTGATACTGGTGATAGCCCGGCGCGTGTCCATCGGTCAGGACATAGTGTTGTACCAGGGGTAAATCACCCCGCACCTTCTCTAAATGGGGCCTAAACTCTTGATCCGTCAGCACCAGCACACTGTCGGAATCATTGAGCAGGCGGCTGAGGCCTGTGCCCCGCAGCATGGGGCTAAGGGGCACCACCACCGCACCCGTTTTAGCGACGGCCCAATACACCGTCAACTGTTCCAGGCAGTTGGGCAGGATGGTCGCCACCTTGCGCCCCTTGCCCACGCCCAGTTGGTGCAGGGTATGAGCGAGTTGGTTGACACGGCCGTTGAACTGCCGGAAGGTCAATCGCTCCTCCTCAAACACCACCGCCAGATGCTCCGGGCGATAAGTTGCGTGTCGCGGTAACAGCAGGCCCAGGTTCGTCATCGCTCTTCTCCTCCATGTTCGTAGTAGGCGATTTATCGCCCCCTAACGGCACTAATAAGCCTTCTTAGCCACCTGTCATTCCGAGCGGAGTCTGCGGAGCGAGGAATCCCTGATCATTACGGGTGAATGGGATGCTTCGGAAGACCTCAGCATGACAAAGCTACTTGCTAAAGTATTTTGTTGACTTTTATAAGTGCCTACTACAAACGGATTTTAACGAGGCCGGGAAGGGGTGGCAAACGGCGATTGTGATATACTCCCCGCCCATGAAACTCAAGAACGACAAAGCCATTGCCCGTATGCGCATCTCCGGCCGTATGGTCGCGGAATGTTTCCAACTGTTGGGGGAAAACATCCGCCCCGGCGCCAACCTGCGCGTGCTGGATCAGATGGTAGAGAAATACATCGCTGACCAGGGGGCAGAGCCACTGTACAAAGGATACCGGGGCAGCGCCAACAACCATCCCCCTTTTCCCGGCGTCATCTGCGCCTCGGTCAACAACGAAATCTGTCATGGCCTGCCCAACGACCGCTTTCTCAAGGAGGGCGACATCGTGGCGATTGATATTGGCCTGCGGTACAAGGGTTTTTGTGGCGATGCCTGCTACACCTTCCCGGTGGGCAAAATCTCCGCCAGAGCGCAGCGGCTACTGGACATCACGCAAGAATGTTTACGGCGCGGGATCGAAGCCGCCCAGCCGGGCGCATACCTGAATGATATTGGTCGTGTGATTAACGATTATGCGGACAAACAGGGGGTGGGTGTGGTGCGTGAATGGGGTGGGCATGGCGTGGGGCGCTCGCTACATGAGTCCCCCTCCGTCTCCCATGTGCGCCAGCCACAGTCAGGGCCGCGCCTGCGCCCCGGCATGACCTTTACGATTGAGCCAATGATCAATGAGGGGACGCATGAGTGGCTGCTGCTGAATGATGGGTGGACGGTGATTACGGCCGATGGCAAATGGTCAGCCCAGTTTGAACATTCCATTGCCATCACCCCGCACGGCCCGGAGATATTGACACGGCCGTAAAGTAGGCATCAGGGGATGGCCCAATTTACGGCCGCATCAAACAGCGCCCAGCCATTGGCATTCAGGTTCGCGCCGGTGGTGGCGGAGAAGAAGAAACCAACGCGGCGGGCGGGGGCATTCAAACCAAACATCGGCGCACCCGCTTCATAGCCAAACAACAGACCACGATTAAACCCATCCAGCGAGATACCCACCAGGGCGGCGTTGCCGTTGGGGTTGCCCCAGCGCATCTGGTTTTGAGCCGTGTAGACGGTGGTGGGGCCACTGAAACCGCCAGCCAGGGGATGGGCGGGGAGGATGATGTTCACGGCCGTTTGCAGTGAATCCGTATACCCATAATCTATGCCAGGTATGGGGCCGGTCATGCCCATGTCATCATACAAATTGGCCTCGCTGACCATTACCGGCACGTTCACGTGGCGCATGGTGGTGCCCACAATGTTGGAATCGGCGGTGGCGGAGATGTAAACCAGCGCCATGCCAGCAGCATCGCCAGGCGTCACGTTGTCATCGCTGATCAGCGTGACCAGATAGCCCAACGAGAGGAGACGGCCTTGTACGGCCGTGTCCGCCGGGGGTGGGCTACCCGCATTCCCCACCACCATCAGCACTTGCAGCGTCGGCGGCGTGTTGGTTGGCGTCGGCGTAAATGTCGGCGTGGGCGTCAACGTCGGTGTGGGGGTAAAGGTGGGCGTTGCGGTCGGCGTGAACGTCGGCGTGGGTGTATGGGTGGGCGTGGCCGTAAATGTTGGCGTGGCCGTGAAGGTTGGGGTGGCTGTAGCTGTCGGCGTGGCCGTTGGCGATGGTGTGCGGGTGGGCGTAAACGTCGGCGTGTTGGTCGGCGGTATAAAGGTGCCGGTGGGCGTGGCGCTGGGCGTCAGGGTCGGTGTGGCCGAAGGGGTGCGTGTGGGTGTTGGTGTTGGCGGCGCAGTGGTGGGCGTCGGCGTGGCGCTGGGGGTGCGCGTCGGCGTTTGCGTCGGCAGCGGCTGGCCGGTGGGGATGGGGGTGAAGGTGGGTGGCGGCGGTGGCTGGTCGGTAGGCACGGCCGTCGGCGTCACGCTCGGTGTGCTGGAGGCAGGCGGCGTAGCGGTGGCACGGGGGACAGTGCCCGTCGGGGTGGCGGTGACGGCCGTCACCGTATGGGTGGGCTGGGCGGTGGGCGGTTCCTGGGTGGGGCGTGGTGTGGGGGATGCGGGCACGGCCGTTGCCGGGGTGATGTTGGTAGGGGTGGCGACGACGGCCGTCGGCAGGCTGGTAGGCGTGGTGGTCACATAGGCAATGACAACCGGCGTGTTCACCGGGGGTGGCCCACCACTCTCCGGCGTCACTTGCAGCCCGGTGCTGTCTTCGGTGGCCTGGATGATGATTTCCGGGTTGAGGGGGGCAAAGCGGGTGGGGAAGGGGTCACGGCCGTAGTTGGCTTCGTTTTGGGCCAGCATATGTGCTTTGTCAATTTCCTGCGGGGCCAGGCTCAGCGCCAGGTGGGTGGAGGAGTAGACACAAAAACAACTGAGCAGCAACGGCAGCAGCAGCAGCAACCACAGACCATAACGACGGCGTTTGTTCGGCGTATTTTCCGATGTGTGCTGCATACGCTCAATTGACTCCCGCCACTGCTTCGGCAGCTTCTACCATTAAGGGCAGTTCACAGTGAAATGTGCTGCCCGCACCTATTTTGCTGCTGACGCTGATCTGGCCGCCGTGTAAGGTAATCAACTCTTTAGCGATAAACAACCCCAGCCCAATGCCGCGCTCGGTATAATTGTGTTCGTTTTTGGCGCGGAAGAAGCGGTCAAAAATATAGCGTTGGTCGGCGCTGGCAATGCCAATGCCGGTGTCTACCACATCCAGATGAACTGAACGGCCGTGTGAATAGACGGCCACACGCACGCTGTTCCCTTCCAAAGTATAGTTGAGGGCATTATCCAACAGGTTGTCGAAGGCCCATCGCAGGCGCTCGCGGTCGCCGTTTATGGTCAGTTCATGGGCGGGCTGCTCCAAGCTGAAATACACACCCTTTTGGGTCATAAGTGGCTGCCAACGCTCGTTCAATTGATGAACAAGGGCGGTGAAGGAGAAATCTTCGCGCTTGAGATTGAGGGTGCCTGCCTGAATCTCGGAGATGTTGATCATTTTCTGGATATGTTGTTCCAATTCGTTACTGGCTTTGACGATCTTTTCCAGATAGGTGTGCTCTTGCTCTTTGAGATGGCCGTTGGCGGAACGCAGCATGAGGTCGGAGTACACCTTGACGACGGTGAGCGGCGTGCGCAGTTCGTGGGACATGCCGGTGATGAAGTCATCTTTCAGGCTTTCGGCTTCGGCTTCGCGGGTGATGTCGCGCAGCACCATCACCGTGCCCATGCGCTCCCCTTCGGGGGTGAGAACGGGGGCCGAGGAGACGCTGAGGACACGGCCGTTCATTTCATAGCGCCGCACCTGCTCCTCCGTTTTGTGGAAACTGGCCGGTGAATGTCCATTTATTAACTCATGCAAAGCGCCTTTGGAAAAACCTTCAGACAGGTCGGAAAGGAGTTGTTGCGCCGCCGGGTTGGAATTAACAATGTTGTCGTCGGTGTCCAGCACCACAACGCCATCAGCAATGGATTGCAGGATAGCGACCAGCTCGCTGGTTTGAGCGACTAACTGCTGGGTGCGTTGGTCTAGCCGCTCCGTCATGGTGTCGAAGGAACCGGCCAGGGTGCCAATTTCATCGTTGCGTTGGATGCCGGTGCGCTGGTTGAGGTCGCCTTCGGTGACGGCCGTTGTCACATCCACCAGCCGGTTCAACGGCCGTACAATCCGCCGCGCCACGAAAAAGCCAATCAAGATGACGCCGATGGTGGCGGTGGTAAAGACAATGTTCAGCAGGTCGCGGCTGGTGGCGGCGGCGTTGACGATGAAGTTACGCGGCAGGGCCACACTGAACAGGCCGTAGGAAGCATTGCGCAGCCGCCAATCGCCAAAGGCCAACTGGTAATTCTGATTGAGTACCTCAAGCTGACGCAGGGGCACTTTCAGAGCGGCATTTTCGGCCACCACCTGGTATTGGCCGGGGGTTTCCTGGAGGAGTTGCAGCACGGTAGCATATTGGGCGGGTGGTTCTTGCAGCAGGTCGGCGATGTTTTCACGGCCGTCGCCCAATGTTGTGGCGATCACCTGCCCGTTCTGGTCATACAACGTCACCCGCGCCACCGCAATTTGGGTCAGGGCAATGACCAGCTTGCGCACATCTGCGCCGACCAGGACAGCGCCCACCTGCTCTTCATCCAGGAAGACTGGCCCGGCGGTGAACAACATCGGCCCATTGGCCGTTTCGGCCAGAAAGGCGCGTTTGTCGCCAAATTCATCCACATGACCGGCCAATACAAGCTGCACATCGGTATTTTGGGAGAAATCGGTCTGGACGTTGGGGTCCGGGGTGGTATTGGTGCGCTGCCAGGAGTAGAGTTCACGGCCGTTGTTATCCAACAAAATCACGGTATCTGTGGGGCTGTTGACGATAATCTGAGGCACAATCTCAGTCAAAGCTTGCGGATCACTGGCAGCTACACTTTCGGCTACCCCTTCGGTAAAGGCCACCTGCCGCAGCACGGTCAGGCGGTCTTCTTCATAGCCAACCATTGTCTCGGCAACGACACGGCCGGCGTCCAACAGTTGGTTGTTGAACCGCTCTTGCAGCGTGCCTGTGACCAGGTTGACAACGATAAACGCCCCTATGCCTGCCACCAAAAGCGTGAGCAGCAGATAGGGGAGGATAATCTTTGAACCAATGCCAGAAAAAAGTCTGTTCATAATACCTTTATTTCAATTGTGTACTGCTTCTGAAATCTGGTCGTTAGCGGTTGGTCTGAACTTCTGGCCTGGAGACGGTGGTTTAAGCTGCATCCAAAACTGGCTAACTCTTGTTTGTTCAGATTCCAGTTCTAACTTTCTTCTAGCCTACGCTGCTTTCCCCAGACACAAAGGTAGAACATTGGGCGGTTTTTCTCAATGGTATTTTGGGGG
>CAYXUZ010000074.1:20174-27278 GCA_964467705.1 uncultured Ardenticatenaceae bacterium
AACGTGATGGTGCGTGATGGCGCCACCATGGTGCTGGGGGGATTGATTCGTGAAAAGGGAGTGAAGAGTTGCCTACAACCAGCGCCGATAGCGCATCCACCAAAGCATGATAATGGGTACAGCCAGCATAGAGCCCATAGCTAACGCAAAAGAAGCCCAGCCGCTCAAAAGGTGGGTATCAATAGTGGTTGAGAAGAAGTTCATACCAAAAAACCCGGTAATGAATGTTAGAGGGAGGAAAAGAGTGGTAAAGATGGTCAGGGTCTTCATGATGTTGTTCATGTTGTTGTTGACCACCGAGAGGTACGTGTCTAGAACGCCTGTGGTCAGGTCGCGCAGGTTATCTATGAGTTCCACCAGGCGCATGAGGTGATCGTAACCATCGCGGAAGTAGATGCGGTCGCGGGGGTCTATGATGGCGTAGTCGTCGCGGGCGAGTTTGTTCAGCACTTCGCGCTGCGGGGTGACAACCCGACGCAGGCGCAAAACGTTGCGCTTCAGGTGGAAGATACGTTCGGCCATTTGTGGTGAGGGGTTAGCAAAAATGACATCTTCGATTTCGTCTAGCGTATCTTCAATTTGTTCGACAACGGTGATGGCGTCGTTGATGATTTCGTCAGTAAGACGGTAGAGCAGGTGATCAGGTCCATTGTTCAGCAGCCGTTTATCACGCTGGCAAGAGGTCCATACGCGGTCTACGGCCGTGATGGGCAATTCATGGTACGTCACCACATACTGCCGCCCGATGAAAATGTCCAGTTCGGGCACCAGTGTTTCTTCTTCGCCCTTGTCATTCTCCTTGAGATAAGTAAAAGCGCGTAAAACCACATACAGGTACTCTTGCCAGTCGTCAATCTTGGGTACGTGAGTTTCTGTGAGAGCGTCATCCACCGCCAGAGGGTGAAACTGGAAAATGTCGCCTAAAATCATCTCCCCAACGGCCAATGGTTCGCCGCTGAAATCCACCCAGAGTAAACCTTGTGGCTGTGCCAGAAGGGGGGGCAGGTCGGCCAGTTCCAGGTCGGTGCGATACTCGTCTTCGGTAGGGCTGTACAAAATGCGAATCATGGTTGGTGGTGAAATAGACCTGACAGGTTTCAAAAACCTGTCAGGTCTGAAGGGTATCAGGGCAACACAAATTCGGCCACAACCGGCCCATGGTCAGATTCGGGGTAGTTTTTGTCGCTGGCTCCCGATTCATCTGGCAATATCTCATTATGAATTTCTGCGCCGCGATAGTAGGTGAGCAGATCGCGGGAGAAAAGGATATGGTCAATCAATTCACCGCGCCCCCGGTGAAAGAGGGTGTAACGGGACGGTTCGGGGATGGAGAGTTCGGCCGGGATCATGATGCGGTTGATGAGGCCAGGGTTGTTGGTTTCCTCGATGGGGCCACGAATGGCTTGCAGGGGGACACTGCCCAGGTCGTCGTTAAAGTCGCCGCAGAGGGCGATATAGGTGGGGTTGCCTGTCACGGCCGTGTCGTCAAAAATTTTGTCTATCAATACCCGCGTTTCCAATGCCTGTCCCACCCGCTTCATGGCAGAAAGGAAACTGCCCTCCGCCCATCCGGCCATCGTGCGCCAGGTGTATTGATCACGCATTTGCCCGTCAATGGGTGTCGGCCGTTTTGACTTCAAATGCAAATTGATCACATGCAGGATGCCCTGTCCGTCTAAATCAATGGTAGCGTGCAGCAACGGCCGTTCCCAGGTGACGTCTTTAGCGGCGGGTTCGGCGGGTACGGCCGTGACCTTCCGATAACTGGGCTTCGGTGCAAATTGATGTTTTATCTGGCTCACGCTGGTGAGAGGAAAGCGGCTGAGAATGACCAGATTCCGTTCATCATACGCCTGCCCGTTGGCCGTGCGGGTGTGTTCCATGAAATAAGAAGCATAAGGCGTCCCGGCCAACAGGTCGGCCAACGCCAGGAGTTGGCGTGGTGCGCCAGGCGTTTCCTGCCCATTCACTTCTTGCAGGCACAACACATCGGCGCGGAGCCGCGCCAGTTGCGGGCGCAACACGGCCATACGCTCAATGAGCGACGGCCGTGCGCCCGGTTTGTCGTCCAAATTTTCCAGATTAAACGTGGCAATTCGCAAAGAGGTACTCATCGTTTTTCACCCTGTCACCTTGTCACCCTGTCATTCACAACAGCCCCACACGGCCGTTAAACTCTTCAATGAGCTTGTCAATAGCGTCCACGGTGGCGGGCACGGCCGTCCAATAATCGTCATCATACCACTGCGCCTGAATTTCAGCATAACTTTTGCCCTGCTGTTCCACCCAGGTGTAGTATTTGAGGTTGTGGATGCGTTGACGGCCGTAATAACTCAGCTCCGCCACATAATCAATGCTCTGCCCCAACAGGAAGCGGTGGTAAACTCCCGCCGCATCCAACGGCGTGAATTCTCCTTCCTCCTCGGTTAACTCTCGCAAACGGCTGCCGTACATCTCCATCGAATCCGTGGCCACCGTCAACACCACATCGTTCTCACCCAGTTCATAATACTTCGCAAACTTAATCGCCGACAGTAAATTGGCGCAGCCGGAGATGCCCAACAAATCGAGCTCCTCCACAAGCCCCACATCCACCCCTTGCTGCACCAGATATTCCCGCCCCGCCGCTTCATTAAACAGGCGAATCAGCCCTATGGTTGCCGCGTCGTCAATGGCTATCACCATGTCCGTGTTTTTGACGTTGTGAATCCAGGGCACATGTTTGTCGCCAATGCCCTCAATGCGGTGTGCGCCAAAGCCATTGTTCAGCAGCGTGGGGCATTGCAAGGCTTCGCTGGCGGCAATTTTGCTGGTGGGGTACAGCTTCTTCAGATAATCGCCGCAGGCAATGGTGCCGGCCGAGCCGGTGGTCAGCACCACGCCGCGATAACGATCATGTGGCCCCATCGCCTGTGTTAACAGTTCGGTCATGGCCGGGCCGGTCACTTCGTGATGCCATAGATAGTTGCCAAACTGGTCAAACTGGTTGAAGATGACCACATCCTGCCCGGAGGCCATCAACTCCCAACATTTGTCAAAAATTTCCTTCACATTGCTCTCCGAGCCAGGTGTTTTGATCGTTTCTCCGGCCACACTGGCCAGCCAGTCAAACCGTTCCTGGCTCATCCCTTCCGGTAGGATGGCGATGGAGTCGCAGGCCAGCAAATGAGAATCGTAAGCCCCGCCCCGGCAGTAATTACCGGTGCTGGGCCAGACCGCTTTCTGGCTGGTCGGGTCAAATTGGCCTGTCACCAATGCCGGGGCCAGGCAGCCAAAGGCCGCCCCCACTTTATGCGCCCCGGTGGGAAACCATTTGCCCACCAGGATGAGAATGCGCGCCGGGACGCCGGTGAGTTCCGGCGGGAATTCCAGATAGTTGACGCCGCCAAAACCGCCGCCATGTGCCTTTGCTTCATTGTGCCAGGTAATGCGGAACAGGTTGCGCGGGTTCAAATCCCACAAGCCCACGTCGGCCAATTCTGCTTTGATGCTTTCGGGAATGAGCGTCGGATTGCGCATCTGTTTGAAAGTGGGAATGATGATGTTACGTTCACGGGCGCGCTGCACAGCCCGTGCCAGGGCTTCTTCGTTTCGGGTAGTTAAGTCAATCATGTGTGCCTTCCTAACTGTGGAGATGTCATTCCGATGATTCTTCGAGTAGGAATCTCTACCGTTTAACAATACCTGGGGATTTCTCGGAAGACCTCGAAATGACAACTGATTTATGCGCCTTGCTGCAAATTTTTCAATACAGCTTCGACAGCGGATAGAGTGGGCTGGATGGTATACGGCCGTACCCCCACCCCTTCCACTGCTTTCATCGCCGCCGCCACATCTTTCAGCCCGCTGCCGGTGTTGATGACCACGATCCGGTCGGTCGGCTGCACCAATCCCTCGTGCGCTGCTTTCACCAGACCGGCGTAGGCTGCCGCGCCTGCCGGTTCGGCAAAAACGCCACAGCCCCGCGCCAGGGCGGGGATGGCCGCCAGGATTTCCTCGTCGCTGACGGTGATGAACGCGCCGTTGGTGCCGGTCACGGCCGTCAGCGCCTTCAACCGGTCTCGTGGCAATCCCGCACTGATGCTGTCGGCCACCGTCTGTGCCTGAATAGGTGGCTTCGTCAGCACATCTTCCCCCTTCGCCCACGCTTCCGCCAGATAGTTGCTGCCCGCCGCCTGCACCCCGATCAGGCGCGGCATCTGCTCAATCCAACCCAACGCCAGCAAATCCTTAAACCCCTTATGCACCCCGCCAATAATGCAGCCATCGCCCACACTGACAAAGACCACATCCGGCGCTTGCCAGCCCAACTGCTCGGCAATCTCGTAGCTGACCGTCTTTTTGCCTTCGGTCATGTAGGGGTTGTAGCCGGTGTTGCGGTTATACCAGCCGAATGCGGCCGCCGCTTGCAGGCACAGGTCAAAGGCATCGTCGTATGTGCCCTCCACCAACAGCACCGTCGCGCCAAAGGCCAACAACTGCGCCACTTTGGCCTGCGGCGCGGACTTGGGCACAAAGATGACATTCGGCTGCCCCACACTGGCGCACAACCCGGCCAATGCCGCCGCCGCGTTGCCGGTGCTGGCGGTGGTGATGATGGGGTGACTTGGTGACAAGGTGACAGGGTGACGGGGTGACTGCTTACTGTTCACTGTTAACTGCTTGCTGCCTACTGATTCTCCCGCTTTCACTATCGCGATGGCGCTGGCGCGGTCTTTGAAGGAGGCGGTGGGGTTACGGCCGTCGTCCTTCACCCAGACGTTTTCTAATCTCAACTCACCTGCCAGCCGGTCGGTTTTGTACAGGGGGGTCCAGCCGACGGCCAATGGTGGCACGGCCGCGTCTGGGACGACCGGCAGCAGCGGTTTGTAGCGCCAGATGGAGGTCTCTCGGTTGGTGGCTAAGGTGGTGGGGGAGATGGTGGCGGCGATACGGCCGTAGTCATACACTACATCCAGAATCCCCTCATTCCCATGCAGTGGGCAGACATACGCCACTTCATCCGGCTGATAATCCCGGCCGCAAATCAGGCATTTCAGGTGGAGGATGTGTTCCATTTTTACATCGTCAAAGCCATCACCGCTTTCTGCACATGCAGCCGGTTTTCGGCTTCGTCATACACCACACTTTGCGGGCCGTCAATCACGCCGTCGGTCACTTCAATGTTGCGGTCGGCGGGCAGGCAGTGCATGTAAATCGCGTCCGGTTTGGCCAGCGCCATGCGCCGCTCGTCGGTGATCCAGCTTGTATACTTTTTGCTGATCTCGGCCGATTCTTGATGATTTTCAGTCGTCAACATGCAGCCCCACGCTTTGGGATACACAATATCCGCATTCTTAAACCCGGCGTCGAAATCATCCAAAATCTCAAATGACCCCCGCGCTTTGCGGGCATTCTCCTTCGCCTGTTCCACATATTGCGGCATCAGGAAAAATTCCGGCGGATGGGTCAGGCGCACGTTCATGCCAAAGCGGGTCATCAACAAAATGAGGCTGATGGGCACACTCATTGGCTTCTGGTAGCTGGCGGCATAGGCGTAACTCACATTGATCGTCAGCCCACGTGGGTCGCCTTTTTTCTCGATGATAGTCATCAGATCGGCCAAAATCTGGAAGGGGTGGAAATGGTCACATTGCATATTCAGCACCGGCACGCGGCTGGCAGCGGCCACGTCGCGGATGTACTGGTTGCCCACTCCCCAATCACACTGGCGAATGGCGATACCGTCGAAGTAACGGCCGTAAATCTCCCCAATTTCCTTCGCCGTATCCCCATGGCTGATTTGCGTGGTGGTGCTGTCAATAAACGCGCCATGCCCGCCCAACTGCGCAATGCCCGCCTCAAAGCTGGCCCGTGTGCGCGTGCTGGTGAAGAAAAACAGCATCGCCAGCACCTTGTCGCGCAGCGAGGCATGGGAGATGCCCAACGCCCGCTGCCGCTTCAACTCAAAGGCCACATCCAGTACCGTATCAATTTCGTCCTTCGTCCATTCCTGCGTTGTGATCATATCTCGACCACGTAAATGAGTTTGCATCTAGTTTTCCTCCAATTTGTTTGGGTTTGTTGTGATATCTGAGGTTTAGAGAGCGTAAAACGTAAAGCGTAAAACGTAAAAAGCAAGGCTACTTCATGCTTCATAAACTGATCCGTCTGCATCTCGCAGGATATTTTGTCGTTGTTGGGGAACCATCGTAAGCAGTAAGCGAATAATTTCTGTGAGGATGCTCAGTCGGTGTCGGAACGCCTCATCTCCCAATTTGTGACGGGCTTTGAAGTACCAATCTCGACTTTCGCGTGCAGAACCCAGCGCATACTCATAAAATCTGGCACGATCCTTCCCTGTACCTCTGGAATAACCTTCGGCAATGTTGGCGCTGATTGAACCGCTAGCGCCATACAGCTGATCACACAAGCGCAGTAATTGGCGATGTTTGCACAACTTCTCCACATCTGACCAGGCCAAATCACCAAGAAACAAAGCCTGCCGATAAGCCTTCATCTTCCAAAGCGAATCCATCTTGATTTCTTCTGGAACAGAATCTTCCCACTCCTTATAATTCATAACAGATCCTCTTTGTTACGTTTTACGCTTTACGTTTTAATATCATCGGCAGCAGCCCATAAAACTTTGTCGCCTCCACCACATCGGCCAGGGGCACATGTTCGTTTACCGCGTGGGCGTAGATTTCGTTGCCGGGGCCAAAGCCGATACAGGGGATGCCCAATTTGCCCGCCCAATAGTTGCCGTTGGTGGAAAAGTCCCATTTGCCCTGGCCGTGAAAATGGGCCGTATCCGGCCAGAGCGCCTGCATCGTTTCCCGTCCAGCAATAACCAATGGATGGTCTTCGGGGAAAGCCCAAGAAGGGAAGTATTGCTCATATTCATAAACAGCCCCGGTGTGGCTCGGTTCAATGTAGGTGAGGCCGCGAATGTCAAAATCTTTGCGCACGGCCGTCGGGATGATGGCTTCAATTTGCTGGCGAACCAGTTCTTTGGTTTCGCCAAAGGTGATGCGGCGGTCAATAAAGATGGTACATTCGTCGGGCACGGCATTGTTGCTGGGGCTGACGCTGCGAATGTTGGTGACGGTGATACGGCCGATC
>CAYXUZ010000074.1:27288-28965 GCA_964467705.1 uncultured Ardenticatenaceae bacterium
AAACGTTTCCTCTAGCTTCGAGATAGCCTCAATCACCGGCAGCATTTTGTAAATGGCATTGTCGCCCATGTAGTTACTGGCGGCATGGGCGCTTTTGCCCTTAACGGTCACTTCCAGTTCATACCGCCCCTTATGGCCGCGATACACCTTCATATTGGTTGGCTCGCCTATGACTACAAAGTCGGGGTGTACTCCTTCCCAATCGTGGAAAGCGGCGCAGCCCACGCCATCGCACCACTCTTCAATGTTGCCCAGGACGTAACAGGTAAAGCCGTCTAGCAATCCCAGGTCGCGGGCAAAGGCCAGACCGTACACCATGCCGGGCGTGCTGTTTTTCTCGTCCAGTGCGCCGCGAGCGTACAACAGGCCATCTTCCACTTTGCCGATGAACGGGTCCCACGCCCACTGCGCCGGGTCGCCAATGCCGACGGTATCTATGTGGGTGTCGTAGAGCAGGATTGTGGGGCCGTTCCCAATCCGCCCCACAATCGAACCATATTTGTCTACATAAACCTGGTCGTAGCCTAGCTTCCGCATCTCCTCGCCGATGCGCTGTCCGACCGCTTCAATGTCACTATTCATGCTGGGAATAGCCACAATCTCGCGGAAAAAGCGCAAAATATCCGCTTCGGCGGCCGCTACCTTTTGATTCAGTTGTTGAATGATTTGTTCCATAGGTTTTGGCGTGATGCATGAGAATCCACTCACGCATCACGTAATCTGGCCGCCACTTTAACGGCCGTGAGCGGAATCTCATTAAACCAGACGCCGGTGGCGTCATGCAGGGCAGCAGCGACGGCCGCCGCCAGGGGGATAAACGGCATTTCGGCCATGCCGCGCACGCCCCAGGGGCCACGCGGGTCGGGGATTTCCAGGATGACGGACTCTACCTGATCGGGAATATCGCGGACGCCGGGGATGAGGTAGGTGCTGAGGCGAGGGTTGAGGACACGGCCGTCCCGCACCACCAACTCCTCCGTCACCGCATAGCCCAGAGCCTGCACCACGCCGCCTTCAATCTGCCCTTCAATCAGCCGCGGGTTGATCGCTTTGCCCACATCATCGGCGCACACCACCCGCAGCAGGTGAATATGCCCGGTTTCTATGTCTACGGCCAAATCTACACATTCGGCCACATAGCCGTAGGCAAAATTGGGCGTCGAATGACCCGTTTCCGGGTTGAGCGGCTGCGTGGCGGGCGGCGTAAAACGGGCCTGGCCGATGGCCGGGCGGTCTTCATCCGTCCACTGTTGTTTGGCAGCCTCGGCCGCCAGTTGAATGGCGTTCCCGGCCATCCAGGTCATGCGCGAAGCGGAAACGGAACCGGAGTCGCCGGTCACGGCCGTGTCTGACATCACCAGTTCTACCATTCTCAGGGGCACGCCCACGGCCGTGGCTGCCATCTGCCGCAGCGCCGTATGCGTCCCCTGCCCCACCTCCGCTGCCGAATGTTTCAGCACCACCCGCTCGATATTGCCCGCGCCGTACAATTCAATGGTTGCCTCGCACCGTTCCGGGAAGCCGAACGAGTAGCCGATGTTTTTGTAGGCGCAGGCGAAGCCACGACCAAAGCGGAGGGTGGTTTGATCAGGCGGCAAAGATTGAAAAGGAGATTGGAGATTGGGAGATTGGGAGATTGGGAGACTCTTCACCTGCCACTTGCCACTTGCCACCTGC
>CAYXUZ010000075.1:0-7487 GCA_964467705.1 uncultured Ardenticatenaceae bacterium
GCACCATTGTCTGTGAAACACAAAACACCAATGTGCCCGCCATCCGCTTTTACCGGCGCATGGGCTTCCGTGTGGAGGGCATAGACATCTCCTATTACAGCAATGACGACCTGAACCCTGACCGCGAAGTGGCGGTGTTTATGAAGCGGAGATTGGGGACGGGAGATTGAGAGAGCAGGAGATTAGGAGACTGAATCCCTCAATCTCCAATCTTCTGATCAGCCACCAGCCCAAGAGGAATGGAGATTTGATTCACCGCCGCCAAACCGTTGTAATCGGGTTACTTTTCGTCGCGCTGGCGCTCATTTTTATGAGCCGGGCGCTGTCCCCCCCCTCTGGGCAGGCATTGGCCGGGCATGATGCGCGGGCGTTGTTTGTACCCTGGCTCAGCTTCACTAGGGAGGCGTTGGTTGACGGCCGTCTGCCCCTCTGGGACGCCGCCCAATTTGCCGGATACCCTTTCCTCAGCAACCCCCAGGTGGCCCTCTTTTATCCACCCACCTGGATCGCCCTGCTGCCGCCGGTCAACGCGGGTTTAAGCTGGCATGTTGTTTTTCATATCGTTGTAGCGGCGTTGGGCATGTATTTTTTTGTGCGTTTTATGAGCGGAAGCTGGCGCGGGGCGCTGCTGGCGGCGCTGGCTTTTGCCTTCAGTGGTTTTTGGGCAGCGCGCATTTGGGCCGGGCATGTGGGCTTGCTGGCTACAGATGCCTGGCTGCCCTGGCTGCTATTGGGTACTGCCTGGAGCGCCCGGCGGCGCGATGTCTGGTCAGCCATCATTGCCGGTGTGCCGCTGGCGCTGGCCATTCTGGCCGGGCATACCGCTTCGCTGCTGTACATTGGCCTGGTGTGGGGGGCGTTTGCGCTGTATCTGTTTGTGGACGGCCGTGACTGGCGCATCTGGCGGCAACTGCTCATTGCCGGGTTGGTGGGCCTGCTGTTGAGTGCGGTGCAGGTGATTCCCATGCTGCAATTTACGGCCGTGTCCGCCCGCGCCGAAGAGGCCACCCTGGCTTTTGCCACCCAATTCTCCTTCCCCCCCACCCACCTGATTACCCTGCTCATCCCCGAATTTTTTGGCGAACCGACCCGCGCCGGGTATTGGAGCGTGCCTTCGTTTGACGAATTGACCTATTACGTGGGCGTGTTGGCGCTGGTGGGGCTGGTCTTGGCACTGCGACGGCCGTCGCGCCTGACCTGGTTTTACATCTTTCTCATGGTTCTTGGCCTGCTGCTGGCCTTTGGCAGTTATGGCTTTTTGTATGAGATTTTTTACCGTTTCCTACCCCCGTTCCGGCTGGCCCGCGCCCCGGCCCGCGCTGCCTTTCTTTTTGTCTTTGCCGCCCCAGCCTTGTTAGGGGAAGCCATCGCCATTTGGGAACGGAGTGAAGAGGGGTTGTCCCGGTTGATGCGATGGGTGTTGGCAACGGCCGTTGTCGCCGGTACCGCCGCTCTGGCTGCCACTGCCGCCGTCTTTGCCGCCCAGCACCCCAGCGACACCAGTGGCCGCTATTGGCATCAAATGGGCGGTTGGGCGCTGGCGTTACTGTTATTTGCGGTGGGTTCAGTTCTGCTATGGCGCTATCTGGTAATCGGTCATCGGTCATCGGTAAACGGTCAACCGACCGCCGATCACCGACCACCGATTACCGATTACCTCTTCATCGCTCTCGCCCTGCTCCTCATCACCGACCTCTGGCTCTTCGGTTGGAAACTGGTACAGGTGGGACCAACGGCCGTACACCCTCTGTGGACAGACGCCCAAACCATCATCGGCGAGGCGGAGGGACGGGTGCTGCCCTGGGGCATCTCTATCTTTGAGCAGAACGGGGCGGGGCATGTGGGGCTGATGAGCGTCTTTGGTTACAACGCACTGGAAGTGGGCGCGAACACTGCCTTTGCCGCCTCCATACCAGACCCCCGCTCGGCGGCGTATGATGTGTTGGGGGCGCGGTATGTGCTGGCCCAGGCAGATTTGGCACAGTATATGGATGGGGAACGGCCGTTAACCCTCATCGGCCAGACGGAACAGGTGCGGGTGTACGAACGCGCCCGTGTGCTACCCCTGGCCCGGCTGGTGACAGCTTATGAAGTGATTGCCGACATGGATGAAGCAATTGCACGTGTTCATCAACCCGATTTTGACCCCATCACAACGGCTATTTTAGACAGAGAGCCAGATTGCGAAGTGCGTGGAGGGGGTACGGCCGTCGGCACAGCTGCCATTACTGACCAACATGACGGCTACTGGCGTATAGAGACGAACAGCGACGCCCCGGCGCTACTGATTCTCAGCGAAACCGCTTACCCTGGCTGGCAGGTGACGGTGGATGGGGAATCAGTCGAGTGGCTGAAAGCGTACACGGCCGTGCGCGCCCTCTGTGTCCCGGCTGGGGAACATGTGGTAGAGTGGGTTTTTAACGGCCGTGTCTTTCTGTTCGGCGGTCTCATCTCTGCCCTGGCTCTCCTCCTGGTGCTCATGGCTGCCGTCAAAGTTCTCCGTTCAGAGGCAAAATGATCTCAAGTGATCATTTAAATGATCTCAAGAGATGATTGAAAAGTTCTCAAGTGAAGATTCCAACAGGGTTTTTGGTCACATTTTGCCTTGACGGGTCACTGGCGCCGACGTACACTCTGATTAAGCCTTGCGTATTGGTGTACACCGCTACATCGTCACCCAAAACGCGATGACACGATTATGGCCACCGTCAAGCGGAATTTTTCGCCCAAACCAATTAAACAACCAACCCGGTTTGACAAAGTAAGTAAGAAGGTAAATCTGCAACGGACTTTTCGGCCGGCTGCGCGCTATTTACAACGGCCGTATACCATCGCCCGCACCTATGACCGCCAAAATCTGCGCCCTGACCTGATCGCCGGTATCACTGTCGCCGTCATTCTCGCGCCGCAAGCCATCGCCTTTGCCCTCATGGCTAATCTGCCGCCGGAGATGGGGCTGTATGCCGCCATGATCGGCGCGGTTATCGGCGCGTTGTGGGGGTCATGCAATCAGTTATTCACCGCCCCCACCAATACCATCTCTCTGCTTATTTTTGCTTCCCTGGCAACTGTTGTCGAACCGGGCACACAATCATTTATTGTCGCTGCCGGGCTAATGGCACTCATGGTTGGCATACTGCAATTTGTTTTAGGTATTGCCCGTCTGGGTATGTTGGTCAACTTTGTCTCCCATTCCGTCATCGTCGGTTTTGCCAGCGGGGCCGGTATTCTGATCATTTTTAACCAGCTTTCCCCCCTGTTAGGCATCACCATCTCCAGAGATAACATCCTGGCGACGATAGAAGGCATTTTCTTTCACCTGACAGACACTCATTGGGCCACCGCTTTGATTGGTCTAATCGCCATGGCCATCATCGTGTTTGTCAGGCGCATCAATACCCGCCTACCGGCCACTTTACTGGCCATGATCGTTACCTCACTCCTGGTGGCGATTTTTGATCTGGAAGAAAAAGGGGTTGCCACCGTCGGGCAGCTACCGGTGGGGCTGCCTCCTCTGGCTGACCTGCCTGTGCTGAACCTGAATCTAATCGGCAGTCTGTCTGCCGGTGCGCTGGCTGTGGCCGCCATCAGTCTGGTACAGACGACGGCCGTCGCCCACTCCGTCGCCGCACAAACCGGGCAGCGCCTGGACAGCAACCAGGAATTTGTGGGGCAAGGGTTGGCAAATATCGCCATGGGGCTGTTTTCCGGTTTTGCCGGGTCGGGATCATTTTCGGTCACGGCCGTGAATCTGGCCAATGGGGCAAGAACCGCATTGGCTCCTGTTATTGCTGCCGGATTCATCATGATTTCCCTGTTTACGATTGGCCCTTTCACCGCCTATTTGCCACGAGCCGCCGTCGCTGCCGCTCTGATAGTCACGGCCGTGACCATGATAGACCGCACCGAAATTCGCCGCATCCTACACAGCAACCTTGGCGAAGGTGCTATCCTCATCGCCACCCTACTCGGCACTTTGTTCCTCGATATTCAATTTGCCGTATTATTAGGCATCCTGCTCTCCTTCATTTTGTACATCTTGCGCACCAGCACCCCGCGCGTCCACGAAGTCAAACCAGATGTCAACTACAAACATTTCCTCTACCAGCCTGAAAAGGCCGGCTGCCCGCAACTAGGCATTATCGAAATACTAGGCGACCTCTACTTTGGCGCTGTTCATCACGTTGAAGAATACATCCTTGATCACGCCGACAGGCATCCCGAACAGCGGTATCTGCTCATCCGGATGCATAACGTCAATGACTGTGATTTCAGTGGCATCCACATGCTGGAAAACGTCGTCAAAACATACCGGGAACGTGGCGGCGATGTTTTCCTGGTGCGGCCGCAATACCGCGTCAAGCAGATATTTGCCACCACTGATTTTGTTGAGAATGTGCTGGGTGCTGACCACATTCTGGACAAAGACGGAGCGATTACCCACATTTTCTATCATATCCTCGATCCTGCCATCTGCATTTATGAATGTCCTGTGCGCGTCTTCAAAGAGTGCGCTAATTTACCCAAACGCATTTCTGTTGTTGGCATTCCCCATGATCACGAAGTGGTCAGCGCCGATTTGCATACCATCAAGCCACGTATGTTATGGCAACAGTTGCATACTTCGGCCCTCCTCAACCGACATGCTGTCAACGGCCTGGGTATAACACCGCCCCTGGTCATTGATGTACGCGAACCGCGTGAGTTTCGCCAGGGGCACATTGCTGAAGCCCAATCCATTCCACTGGCGACTATCCTTTCTGAAGATGTCACGCTCCCCGCCGATCAGCAGATTGTGTTGGTCTGCCGCAGTGGGCGGCGCAGCCGCCGCGCCGCCGCCGCTCTTCAAAACATCGGCTGCCGTAACATCACCATCCTGGAAGGGGGTATGCAGGCGTGGGAAGCAGATGGTTTGTTAGAAGCAGTGGGGGATTCGGCAAACGGAAATCGGTGAGCGGTGAGCGGTGAACGCATGTTAGGCATCAAGTTACGAACTACAAGATAAGAGGATTACTTATGGTAGAAGAACGAGCGCCCCGCAACATTGGCCTGGATTTGGTGCGAGTGACAGAAACGGCCGCCCTGGCCGCCGGGCGTTGGGTTGGCTCTGGCGATTATTCGGCGGCACACCGGGCCGCTACCCGCGCCATGCGGTCGGCGCTAGATACATTGGACATGGACGGCCGTGTTATCATTGGCGAAGAAAACCGGCTGTCTGAAGAGGAGATATCCCTGTGCCATGATGAAAAGGTGGGGACTGGAGATGGCCCCGAAGTAGACGTGATCGTAGACCCCATAGATGGTACCCGTCTGCTCATTCGTGGGCAGCCGGGCGCTATTTCCATTGTGGCCGTCGCCCCACGTGATTCCATCTGGGGCTGTGATCCCGCCATCTACATGAACAAACTGGTGGTAGACCGCCGCGCCGCCAAAGCGTTGGTACCCGAATGTTTGAATGCCCCTGCCGCCTGGACGCTGGCCCTGGTTGCCCGCGTCAAAAATAAGGCCGTCCATGATCTGACCGTTGTCGTTCTGGAACGGCCGCGCAACATGGACTTAATTGAAGAAATCCGTTCTGCTGGAGCACGGGTGATGTTGCGCACGGAAGCAGACGCAGAAGGGGCGCTGCTGGCAGCCATTGGCGGCATGGGCGTAGATATGTTAATGGGGATTGGAGGAGCAGCGCAGGGTGTGTTGGCTGCCTGCGCCGTCAAAGCTACTGGTGGCGCGATGCTGGCCCAGTTAGCGCCCCAAAGTGAAGCAGAACATCAGGCCATTGCCGCTAAAGGGCTGGATACATCGCGCATCCTTACCTGCCACGACATGGTACGCAGCAACCGGGTCTTTTTTGCCGCAACGGGCATTACCAACAGCCGCCTGCTTAGAGCCATGCATTATTTCAGCAATCATGCCACGACCCATTCCCTGCTTATCCGCGCCGAAACTGGCACACGGCGTTACATTCGCGCTGAACACCATGCCCGCATCTGAATCGCTTTAATTGCTTCTGATTGTGATGCCGTAGGCGGCACGAGTGGCGGGATGAAACAGCCATGCCAGCCCCAGGAGCGGCTGAAAAAGGGGGAAAAAGCCATAATCTATGCCAAAATAACGCCAGACGGTACTGCCAATCATGTCCGGGTAGAGGATGCTCAGTATGCCCACAATGAAGGTCATAACCGTCTCAAAAGTCAAGACGCCAACCGACAGTTGCCAGGCCCAACGTTGGCGCACAAAAAAGCCAATGGTAGCGGTGAGATAACAGAGACAGGCAACGGCCGTGAGTGCCGGTCCTACATAACTTGTCACCCCTTCCTTCAAAAAAAGCTGGTATGCCGCCCGGAAAAAGGTGGAAATGGCCAATACGGGGTAAGAAATGCCTAAAACAAAACCGGTGGCTCGCAGCCAGCGCGGTAATTCTGGTGTAGTTGTTTCCAGAGGAATTGATTGTGAATTGTCCATAAACTATCTTTCCTTTGCGCCACCGATTTTAGCATGATTGCGGTAAAATGGCTGGCATGGACGATCAGGATGACCCCTTTTATTTTGAACCGGAACCGGAGCCAAATGCCTGGGAGGATACGAAGCCCCATCGTCCGTCTGGCTGTTGGCTGGTGATAACCCTGGTGTTAATTCTGGCCTTGCTGGCCACTTCTTTGTCCGGTGTTTTCTGGTTGTTTACCGCCGGTGACAATTCGGACGGCGCGGTGACGGTCACGGCCGTACCCATCACACCAACCATGTTACCTCCCAGTGCCGCCCCCATTACCCAGGCAGAGGATGTGACGGCAACGGCCGTGCCCGTACCCACCACCAATCCCACCCTCATTAACCGTATTGCTTACATTGATAGTGAAGGGCAGATTGTGACTATTGCCCCTGACGGCAGCGCCTCGCACCGCCTGACAGATGGTGAAGCGATCTTTCAGTTTCCAGCCTGGTCACCAGACGGCCGTCAGGTGGCCGCCATTGGCAGTAGTAACCTGGGTAGCGCTGTTTTTGTAATGGCTGATGGGGTCAATAGCAAAGAACCGCTGTCGCTTTATCTCAGCCGCCGCGCCGCACCGTTTTACCTCTATTGGTCGCCAGACAGCCAGATGGTTAGCTTTCTCGCCAATGACAACGAGGGGATGGCGTTGTATCTGGCTCGTGCGGACGGAACAGATGAGAGCCGCAAACGTATCACCGGCGGCCCGCTTTACTGGCATTGGACGGCAGATAGCCAACAACTTCTCATTCATAGTGGTTTTGCCGGGCCTGGTTCACGGCTGGAATTGATACCGGCTGCCGGGGATGAGGGGGGCAATCAGATTGCTCCGCCAGGTTATTTTCAAGCGCCGGGAATTTCGGGCGACGGCCGTGTGCTGGCCTATGCGGAAGAACTGACCACGCCGGGCAGCCAGGTGGTTGTCAACGACCTTGCGAATGGGGCCAGCCAGACACAACCACACGAAGGGCAAAGCATTTTGAGCCTCAGTCCCGACGCT
>CAYXUZ010000075.1:7538-16512 GCA_964467705.1 uncultured Ardenticatenaceae bacterium
GGGAAACGGAGTTTATCGGCCCTCTGCGATTGATGAATACAGCTACCGGTGAGGTACGCCTGCTCAGCCAGAACCCGGTGGTCGCTTTTTTCTGGTCGCCAGACGGCCGTTACCTGGCTGCCCTTCTACCCCATGTGCCCAACAGCCATATCAACGCGCTGGCGTCAGGTAAAAACAGCGCCAAAATAGCTGCCCAAAACGGATTGCCCACACTCAACCTGGTTGTTTTTGATATTGCCAGTGGTGAAGGTCGTTTGCTGCTTTCATTCACGCCAACCCTTACCTTTCTTTCCCAACTGCTACCCTTTTTTGATCAATATGCACTCAGTCACCGCCTCTGGTCACCCGCCAGTGATGCGTTAGTGCTGCCCATGCTGGAAGACGGCCGTAGCAACATTTACATCGTCCCTGTTCATGGTGGTGGCAAACGCTTTCTGGCCGAAGGCAGTATGTCTTTTTGGAGTCAACAATAATAGAAATCAGGGAGTTTTCTCGTGCCCGAACGCCGAACGATTGAGGAATTTAAGACGCTAGCCAAGGCTGTCCACGGTGAAAAATATGATTATAGTCAGGTAATCTATGCTAATAGTAAAACAAAGGTGACGATTATCTGCCCTCTACACGGTGCGTTTCAGCAAACTCCATTTGCTCATCTTACAATGAAACAAGGTTGTCCTTCCTGTGCCAGGAAAGTTGCTGCCCAAAAACTGACGATGAATCAGGCAGAATTTTTGAGACGTGCAAGGGAAATACATGGCGACAAGTATGATTACGGTAGCGTGGTTTACAAAAGATTACACATTAAAGTCACGATCATTTGCCCCGAACATGGAAAGTTTTCTCAGGAGCCTAGCGCACATATTCACGGTAAACAAGGTTGTCCTCAATGCGGCATCGAGAGACGCACACAAATCCGTTCTCTCACAGTCAACCAGTTTGTTAACCGAGCAGTAGCCAAACACGGGGATAGATATGATTACAGCAAAGTTGATTACAAAAATTCAAATACAAAAGTTTGTATCGTCTGTCCTACTCATGGGGAGTTTTGGCAACGACCATTGGACCATATTCATCATAGAAGAGGCTGTCGCGCTTGTTGGCGTCAAAGACTCTCGGAAAAGCGAAAATGGTCACCAGAAGAATTCATCGAACGGGCAAAAACTGTCCATGGGAACAAATACGATTACAGCAAAACCATTTACATTCATAGTCAGAAAAAAGTCTGCATTATCTGTCCTGAACATGGCGAGTTCTGGCAAGTTGCACACAGTCACATATCAGGCACAGGTTGTATGAAGTGTAATCTAAAGAGAATGGCCGACAACAACCGCTTGTCTACAGATGAATTCATCAGAAGGGTCACGGCCGTTCACAATGGTTTTTACGACTATAGCAAAGTTGAATATGCAGGGAATGAAGATCGTGTTTGCATCATTTGTCCTGAACATGGCGAGTTTTGGCAGACTGCAAGGGACCATATGTACAGCGGTGCTGGCTGCCCAGTTTGTGGCCAGACCAAGTCCGCTGAAGCCATTTCTTTAAGTACGGAGCAATTTGTTGAACGCGCCGTAGCCGCTCATGGCAACAAGTACGATTACAGCAAGGTTGAGTATAAAAATTCAAGTATGAAAGTGTGTATTATCTGCCCAATTCATGGCGCATTTGAGCAGTGGCCTAAAAATCACATGAATGGTCAGGGCTGCCCTTCATGCAATGAATCGCAAGGGGAACGCACTATAGCTTTACTTCTGGATAATTTAGGAATTAGATACAAACGCCAAAAACAGTTTCGAAGATGTATCAGCCCTTCTGGTCGTATGTTACGCTTTGACTTCAATTTCATATACCACCATCAAGAATTCCTTGTAGAGTACGATGGCATCCAACATTTTGAACCTATGGCGATATTTGGTGGCGAAGAAGCATTTGAAGATAGGTTCATCAATGATCGTATCAAGGATCAGTTTGCCCAAGATTATGAATTTGTATTAATTCGTATCCCTTACTATGTGGAAGGCACCCAGACATATTTGATTGAACAGCTTGCTGAAGCAACGGGCCAAACTTTTAGTGAAGTGGTTTTTTCTGGGGAAAGAATTATGGTTGACATTGAACCGCCGTTACCTCATTTTCCGCCCGATGGAATCCAGTTACGTTTATTTGAAGAAAAAGTAAGCTAATTTGTACCTTTGGCTAGTTCATCAATATAGAATGAACGATAAACTTGTGCCCGTTTCTCCTAGCAGACAGGGTTAACCTCACCTATTGCGAACTTAAATGCTCATGCCCACGCCCTCAAAAATCCCCTGGCCGCGAGCCATTTTGCATCTGGATATGGATGCTTTTTACGTGAATGTACATTTGCTGGATCATCCAGAGGACGGCAGTGTGCCGTTGGTGGTAGGGGGCCAGCCAGACAAGCGGGGCGTGGTATCATCCGCCAGCTATGAGGCGCGTAAATTGGGCATACATTCGGCAATGCCCACGGCCGTTGCCCGGCGGCTCTGTCCCACCCTCAAAATCGTGCCCGTCAATTGGGAGCGCGTACACGAATGTTCGCGGCAGATCATGGATATTCTGCGCCATTATGGCCCGGTGGAGCAGATGAGTGTAGACGAAGCCTATGTTGACCTGACCACCTGGGCCGAACCGGTGGAAATGGCAGCAAAGGTGCGAACGGCCGTGAAATCCCAAACCCGTCTTCCCTGCTCCGTTGGACTAGCCACCAGCAAACTCGTCGCCAAAGTAGCTTCCGATCATGACAAACCCGAAGGCTTTACTATCGTGCCACCGGGCACAGAGGCCGCTTTTTTGTCCCCGCTGCCCACACGCGCCTTGTGGGGAATCGGCCCCAAAACCGCCGAAAAATTAGCCCGGCAAAACATTCACTCTTGTGGAGATCTGGCCGCGGCCGATATTGCCATCTTACGCCTGGCAGCCGGAAATCAGGCTGCAGCGCTCAAAGAACGGGCAGCTGGGGTGGATGACCGTCTGGTGCAGGCGGAACATGGCCCACTCAAAAGCATCAGCCAGGAGTGGACGTTTAACAGTGATGTGGATGATGCGGATATGTTGTGCCGCCAGTTACAGAAGATGTGCCAGGATGTAGCCGACACCTTGCAAAAACAAAAGCTGGTCGCTTCGACAGTCAGCGTGAAATTTCGCTGGGCAGACTTCACCACTTACACCCGGCAAAAGTCAGTGATGATTCCATTTGATGACGCCGAAACGGTATATGAGATGGCTCATGCTCTGTGGGATGAACATTGGCCGCGTGACAAAAAATTGCGTTTGTTGGGAGTGGGAGTGAGTAAACTAGACGAGGCACAGATCAGGCAATTGGGATTTGACTTTTAGGAACCGGGCTTCGCCAGGAAGCCCGGTTTCTAACGCTTACAATCGCCGCAACCCCACATATTCCAATATGGCAAAGATAGCCACCACTTCGCTTGTCAAAAAGATGATCCATTTTCCCCCTGTAGTCAGGGGCTTTGATTGCGGACGATGAGGTAACATCCCAGCCAAAAGAGCAGACCAGAAAATAAGATCATGCAAACGGG
Organism: uncultured Ardenticatenaceae bacterium; assembly: GCA_964467705.1. Lineage (GTDB taxonomy): Bacteria > Chloroflexota > Anaerolineae > Promineifilales > Promineifilaceae > CAADGU01. The sequence goes on from CAYXUZ010000075.1 coordinate 11,099, forward strand.
ATAAGCCGTTGTCATCACGCGCCAGATTTTACCACACCACCTTTGATAGAAGTGCTACAGAGCTTGACAAAGAGATTGAATTTAGATATTCTTCTATTTAGACTATCATCTAAATAGAAATTTGTCTAAACAGGTAAAAAAGCGATGGACATTCAAACAGATTACAAACGAGAAGCATTATTAAGTTTCTTCAAAGCGGTCGGGCAGCCGGATCGTCTGCGCGTCTTGGGCAAGCTGGCAAATCAGCCAGCCACCACCCCGGAACTGGCGGAAGCGTTGGGCATGAAAGAAACGGCCGTGTCCCACCATCTCCGCGCTCTGCAAAGAGCCGGGTTGGTGACAAAACGCCAGGCAGACGCCACAGAATCGTTTTATTTTACCCAGGCTGGTCTGGACAAATTAAATGACATTGTGGACGGGACGGCCGTGCCCGAAAGCCTGGAACAGCGGGTGCTGCGAGAGCATGTTATCAACAACCGGCTGAGAGCAATTCCCCACAAAGCAGAAGAGCGAATGGTCATTCTGCGCTGGATGGCCAATAAGTTTGAACCGGAGCGGCGATACACAGAAACAGAAGTCACGGCGCTGGTGCAGCAATACTTCGATAAACCGCTGACGCTGCGGCGCATTCTGGCAGATAACCGCTTTTTGATGCATACCGGACGGCAATACTGGCGACCCTTGCCTGAACATTATGATAAAACGGAGTAAAGGATCATGAGCGAAGAACAACAATTCGACACGCTGCTGCAATTTTTCAAAGTGCTGGGCAATGAAAGTCGCCTGAAGATATTGGGATTGCTGGCAAATGACGAACGCACGGTTGGTGAACTGGCAGCCTTACTGGAATTGCGAGAGCCGACGGTCTCCCATCACCTGGCGGCGATGAAAGAGTTAGGGTTAATTGACGTGCGCGTAGAAGGCAACAACCGGGTGTATTGGCTGAACACGCAATTCCTGGAAAACATGAGCCGGGATATTTTTTCGCAGAGTAATCTGGCGACGCTGGCAGGGGATGAGGCCGGCGAGGCGTGGGAAGACAAGGTGTTGAGGTATTACGTGGTAGACGGCCGTCTCAAGGACATCCCCTCCAAACATAAAAAGCGGCTCGTCGTCTTGCAATGGTTATGCACACAATTTGAACCTGACCGACGCTACCACGAACTAGAACTAAACGAGCGGCTGCGCGCCTACCACCCCGATTGCGCCTCGCTGCGTCGCTACATGGTAGAAGACCGGCTCATGGCCCGCGACAACAACAACATGTATTGGCGACTTGTTTAACGGCCGTTATGCCACATTCCTATCACCGCCCCCTTACCGCAGGGTAATCGCCACGTAAGAAAATGAGCATAAAATGCTGTCTTTGTTGCTGAGACCGTAAATTTATCTATTATCGTTAAGAGATATTGATAAGGAGATGCCCTATGTTCAACCGAGTATTAGGACGCCGTGAACAAGAAGAGAGTGTGAAGGGAGAGATGCGCCTGCCGCCCGGCCAATCTCTCACCCAGAAATTTCCTGTTTTGCACTATGGCCCGGTGCCACGCACCGATCTGGCTGGCTGGGATTTGAAGGTGTTTGGCACGGTAGAAGAACCCGTCACCTGGAACTGGGAGCAGTTCAACCAATTACCACGTACACAGGTAATGCTGGACATCCACTGCGTCACCCGCTGGTCAAAGTTTGATACGCTGTGGGAAGGCGTTTCGTTAAAGACCCTGATTGATCAGGGTTTCATCAAACCATTGCCAAACGCCCGCTACGTCATCCAGCATTGTGAATATGGCTACACCACCAATACGCCTCTGGAACTGGTGACATTGGACAATTTTTTGCTGGCAACCCATTATGATGGCAAGCCGCTGGATTTGGAACATGGTTGGCCCTTGCGTGGTGTAATCGGCAGCTTTGCTGACCGCAGCGAAAAACAAACGGCCTATTTCTGGAAGGGGGGTAAGTGGCTGCGTGGTCTGGAATTCCGCGCCGACGACCAGCCCGGTTTCTGGGAAAATGCCGGTTATCACAATGAAGCTGACCCCTGGACGGAGCAGCGGTTTGCCAATCGCTGGTTCTGAAAAAAATTAGAATGGGAGATTGAGAGACTGGGGGATTGCAGTCTCCCGGTCTCCTATTCTCCCAATGTCCCTATGCTCCCAAACTTCCCCGCCTACAAATCCATGTCTGAACACCAACGGGTATATGACCTGATCTGGTCGCAAATGCCCCATATGCAAAAGCGCACCTCCTCAACCTGGTGGTATTTCCTTCTGTGCCCAGAAGATGCAGAGGGGTATGGCCCGCGCCAGATGATGTTTTCGATTGCTACGGCCGTGAGCCAGCAGTCCGTTTGCATCAGTGATCTGGAATTCCCAGGGGTAGACCTGCACCGCAAGATTGAAAATGGAATTGACCGCTTTCCGGCTGCGGCCGTGGGCTGGTATTACGACGGCCGTACCCTACATGAAAACGTGGTCCACATGACGGCCGTGACCAATCTCTCCCAAACAGACCGAACCGTCGCTTGCTGGCAAGATGGCACAAACGGCCATCGCCAGGGCTACGAAATTTGTGCCTCGGAGGTACGGCCGTTGGCACTTGAGGCAAATATCGTCGGCGCCAACGGCCGTGCCCATTTTACAGCCTGGGGCGACCTGGATTGTCTGGACAGTGCCCCACACGAAGCCGTCAATATCAACACCTTCCTGGGCGGCACACATATGGTGGCCTGGCGACGCATCCACTTTCAAGGCGAATTTGATTTACCGGGCACGGGGCGGGAAACTTTGCAAGGAGTTGGCTATTTCCAGCGTGTCTGCCTGAATGTACCCCCCTTCCCCTGGAAATGGCTCTGGGCGGCGTTTCCAGATGGCTCGATTTTCTCGTCTTATGTACCTTATATTGGCCTGAATCTGTTTCGCGGGGGCCATTATTTTTATGGGAGTAATCGGAAGGAGCAGGCCACCATTGGCATCTCTGGTAAATCTTTTTGGGACTGGTCGGACGCTTCCGAGCGTATCTGGCTGGCACAGCACACACGGGTAACGCCAGTATTGGGTCGGGGGCAGTATCCTCAGTTTGAGGTGAGCGCCAGGAACAAGCAAGGAGATTTTATACAGTTCACGGCCGTACCCCACGCCCACACTGGTTTTTTCCTGGAGCGCCCGTTTTGGCGCTGGCGCAGCCATTGGAATTACAACGAATACCTTTTCCGCATCGAAAACTTACAAGGGCAAATCCAGAGCCGCCCCATCAACCAGGCGAGCATGGGGCAGGGGTTCGGCAATCTGGAATATACCTGGGGGCTGGGGCTTTGAGGGGGAAAGGAGGGGACCGATGGATAACAGGCTAACATGCAAGGCATGTGGCGCAGCTTTACCGACCGGTATAAGTTGCCAGGATTACTTTCACCAGATGCTATTTTGGGAAGCGGAGTTTCCACCATTGGGCGAAGTCCATCACCTGATGGTGCTTTGTTTTCATTTGCAGCACCCGCACCTGTATTCGCCGGAAGGTCTGGCTTATGCCCGGCAGCTTTTGGCGGAGTTTGTAGCCCATGGGGCATCTCCGGCTGATGTGCGCCGACGCAATCGTGCTCAGGTCAGTTCCAAAAATCGAGAGTGGAAAGTTACGGGCACGGCCGTTGCCTTTGGCGCATATGAGCAACCGGTGAACTGGACGATGACGGCCGTAGATGTTGTCGCTGGTGGCCCCGAAAATTACGGCGAACGGGTGCGAGTCTGGGCACAATCTATCCAACAGGCGTTGTCACGGCCGTAGACAAAGGATTATTTCATGGAAGAATCTGGCAACGAAAATTCAGCAAGTGGGTTTGCCTGGAGCGGCCGTATTCTCGTTGTTTTGCTGGCAATCTGGATTGTCAACGTGGTGTGGAGTGCCCAGAGCATTGTCTGGTTTGTGGTGGGCAATGGCGGCGCGGAAAATGGCTGGCCCTGGGTGTGGGCGTCGCTGATTCAGGTGGGGCTGACGGCCGTACCCCTCCTCCCCCTGGCCTGGAAATGGCCCACTCCCCGTTACCGCACCATCTTCCAAAGCTGGCTACTCTCCAGCCTCTATCCTCTGCTGCTGGCCCCCACCCGCCTCCTCCAGCCCACCCAAAGCCAGCTCGTTCTGTCCACCCAACTCCTGCTCACGCTGCTGGCTGCTGCCCTGCTTCTTCTCGCCAGACGTAAGCCAGGCACGGATAACGGACCACTGATTACTGACTACCGATTACCCCCTGTCTGGCTGGCGGTGGGCACGGCCGTCTTCATCTCCCTCCCCTGGTTTATTTGGGGCGCGTTGGGTTCGCCGCTAGATACCTTGCTCAGTCTGGGATTGGGGCTGACCTGGGGCGCGGTAGTGGCGTTGGCCGGTCGTCCCTGGTTGCGGTCGCTGGCCGACGATTCACGCGGATTGGGGTGGGATATGCTCACGGGTGGGGTGGTGTTGGGCACGGCCGTGCTTATTTTGGCGTCCGGTCTCAGCTTCAACGGGGTGCAGTTGCTCTTGATGACGGCTCTGCCCACGTTGGGCTGGGCATTGATGGGGGTGAGCGTGGCCGACGGCCGTCAGCCACGAGCGATGGGTTGGCTGGCCGGGTTGTCGGCGGCTTTCATCCTCATGTTCACCGATACAGACGGCATTTTCCTCAACGCTTTTGATGGGATTTTGCGTTATTCGTTTCAAGCTGCTTTTTTCTCGATGTGGTTGGCCCTGCTGGGCGGTTTCCTCATGCTGCTGTTCAGAAAGTGGCTGGTGGGTGGCGGACACGGCGGTCTCCTGCCCGTCCTATCCATCATCGCTATCATCCTGGGCACGGCCGTTTTCTTTCTGGCCGGGCAAACGGGCTTTTATGGCGACCGGCTATTTGTCATCCTTGAAGACCAGGCGGATGTGTCCGCAGCAGTGGCGATGGCGGATTACGACGGCCGTCGCCAATTTGTTTATGACACGCTGACCCATCACGCCAATGCAACGCAGGCTGACTTACGCCAATCACTGGATCGGTGGGGTGTAGATTACACGCCGTATTACCTGGTCAACGCGATTGAAGTGCGCGGCGGGCTGCTGCACCGGCTGTGGCTTTCTACCCGGCCCGAAGTTGACCGCATCATCCCCAGCCCCGTGCTGCGCCCTACGCCCAGCAATTTGGGCATTCCCACGCAGTTAGGCGCGGCCCCGTCAGCGCCACAGTGGAATCTGACGAACATTGGCGCAGATCGGGCCTGGATGGAATTTGGCGCACGCGGGCAGGGGATCATCATCGGCCAGAGCGATTCGGGGGTGCAGTGGGATCATCCTGAACTGCAAGACAGCTACCTGGGGGCGGCGGGCGACCACGATGGTTTCTGGCTGGACCCATGGCGGGGCACGGCCGTACCCACCGACGCCAATGGACATGGCACCCATAC
>CAYXUZ010000075.1:16522-28786 GCA_964467705.1 uncultured Ardenticatenaceae bacterium
ATACGCTCGGCTCCGTCTTGGGCAACAGTGTGGGTGTGGCCCCGGATGCGCAATGGTTCGGGTGCGCTAATCTGGTGCGCAATCTGGGCAATCCCGCGCTCTATCTGGACTGTTTGCAATTTATGTTGGCGCCCTATCCACAGGGCGGCGATCCGTTTGTAGACGGCCGTCCCACTCGATCTGCCCACGTGCTGAACAATTCCTGGGGCTGCCCCGAAAATTATGAAGGGTGTGATCCGTTGTCGCTGTTGACGGCCGTGCGGGCATTGCGGGCGGCGGGCATCTTTGTCGTCGCTTCGGCCGGGAATTCGGGGCCGGATTGCAGCACCATCACCGACCCGCTGCCGCTCTATGACGAGGTGTTTTCGGTGGGGGCGGTGGATGTGAACAACAATATCGCCAGTTTCAGCAGCGTGGGGCCAGTGCTGGCCGATGGCAGTGGACGTACCAAGCCGGATATTGCCGCGCCGGGTGTGGATGTGCTGTCCGCCTGGCCGGGTAATGCGTATGCCTATTCCAGCGGTACGTCCATGGCCGGGCCGCATGTGGCCGGGGTAGTCGCCCTCATCTGGTCGGCCAATCCGGCGTTTATTGGGCAAATTGACGCAACAGAGGAGATTTTGCGCGCCAGCGCCATGCCTTACCAACCGACGAATACTGCCACTTTCCCGGCGGGTTTTGAGGAAATGGACGCGGAAACGGCCGCACTGCTCTCCCCTATGCTCAACCAGGCCGCCGACCCGACGGGGGATACCTGTCTGGCGCAAACGGACACGGCCGTCATTCCCAACAACATCGCCGGCTACGGCATTGTCAACGCCTATGAGGCCGTGCGCCTGGCGCTAGAAAAGTAAACGGGGTTCTTGTCAGTCCGACCAACGGGAGGAATCTTCCCGGTCGGTATGACGAATCGCCTGGCCTGTACAAAAGATTCCTCGCTGTGAAGATTACGCTCTGCATGATGGTTGGGTAGCTGTTTTGGCAATTGTGCAATTGAGCAACCAGGTAACCTGTGCGTTTATGCACTCTTACCCATCTACGAACACCGGCAGGTTTGCCAGGGCAACGACGTGAGACCAGTCAGCTTCGCCTTCGGTGAAGACGGCGGCAATTTGGACGATGATGCCTCCTGCTTTGTTGACCACGATTTCCATTCCTTTTAAGGTGCTGCCGGTGCTGATCACATCATCTATCAGGATGACGCGCCGCCCTTGAATAATAGCCCGGTCTTTTTCATCCAGGTAAAGGGTCTGGGGTGCACCAGTGGTGATAGAAACGGTTTCGGCGCTGATGGCATCGCCCATGTAGCTCTTGTAGGCTTTGCGCAGGACGATGTAGGGCAGCCCCATGAGGGCGCTCATTTCGTAGATGAGGGGGATGCTTTTGGCTTCGGCCGTCACCAGGACATCGGCGGGCGTTTCTTTCAGTTTTTCGGCCAGGGCAGCCGCTGCTGCTTTAACCACATAGGTGTCCCCTAACATGTTAAAGATGGCAATGCGCACGCCCGGTGCAACTTCGAACAAGGGAAAATGGCGGGTCAGCCCGGCGACTTCAATGGTGTAGGTTTCACGTTCATTCATGCTGTTTTTCCTTCTGTGAATAAGTTTATCGTAAATAGTGGCTGGTGGTTAGTAGCTGGTACAAGCAACCAGCCACCATTTACAAAGGCGGCTGGTTGAGGGGGAGAGTAATAATAAAGGTAGTTCCGTTACCTGGCTGGCTTTGGGCAGTGATGGTGCCGTGGTGTTGTTCCACAATGCGGCGGCAGATAGCCAGCCCCACGCCGGTACCTTCATATTCGTCACGGCCGTGCAGCCGTTGGAACATGGTAAACAGGCGGGGCAGATATTTTTCGTCGAAGCCGATGCCGTTGTCAGTTATCGTCAGTTCTACAGAGGGGGGTATTTCTGGAGGATTGGGCAAGACACGGCCGTCTATGCGCACAATTGGTGGTATCTCTGGCCGATGAAACTTGAGGGCATTGCCGATCAGGTTTTGAAAAAGCTGACGCATTTGTGTCTGGTCAGCCTCGATGGTGGGTAGTTCGCTCACAATCACCTGCCCTCCGGTAGCTTCCAGCCGCTCTTCCAAATCAGTCAACACGTCTTGCGCCACCTGGGTTAATGAAACTGGGGCTACCGCAGCGCCGTTGACCCCGGTACGCGCATAAGCCAACAAATCGTGGATGAGTAATTGCATGCGCGCAGCGGCATTATCCATCCGCCGAATATAATCCTGACCCCGTTCATCTAGCGTGTCCTGATAACTTTCCAGGAGGCGGTTGCTGAAGGTCTGGATTTTGCGCAGCGGTTCTTGCAGATCGTGAGAAGCCACATAAGCAAAGTTATTGAGTTCGCGGTTGCTGCGTTCCAATTCACGAGCGTATGCCTGCAAAGCGGCCGCTGCCTGTTTTTGCTCGGTAATATCGCGTACAGTCCCGACAATGCATAGCTCGCCCTGAATGTTAATGACCTGGGCCGAGAAAAGCCCGTCAAAAATCTCGCCCGATTTGCGCCGCGCTTTTAGTTCCAGATTATGAACTTCCCCCTTTTCTTCCAAAATGGTACGCAGACGGGCGCGGCTGGCAGGATCAACGTAAATGTTCAGTGTGAGGGCTGTCTGACCGATTGCTTCTTCCCGTGCATAGCCAAAAATGCGCGTGTGCGCGTCGTTGATGTCAATGAGGCGACCTTCGGCCAGGGTGGAAAGGGAAATGCCGTCTCCGCTGGCGCGAAACGTTTTAGCAAACCGTTCTTCCGAGAGGCGCAGGGCTTCTTCGTTTTGTTTGCGTTCGGTAATATCCCGCACAACGGCCAGGACACGGCCGTGACCGCCGACCTCGGAACTGCGCAGGGCCACCTCCACCCAGAAAAGTTCGCCATTTTGACGGCGGCCGCGCCATTCAAATAATTGTGGCCCTTCGGTTACGGCATTTTCTATGGTGAGGTTGGCTTCGGCTTGTGTATAGGGTGGTTCGTTGGCGCTGAGATCGCTGATGTTGACGTGCAACATCTGGTCGTAGGTGTAGCCATACATTTCCAGGGCGCGGCTGTTTACGTCCAAAATCGCCCCAGTTTGGGCATCATGGATGAAGATGGCGTCGCTGGTGGCGTTGAAGATTTCGCGGTAATTGCGTTCGCTGTGGCGCAGCGATTCTTCGATGCGGATGCGTTCGGTAACATCACGAGAAATGCCAACCATGCCGGTGATACGGCCGTTTTTGCCATAGATGGGCGCTTTGGTGGCTGAGAACCAACGATCACGGCCGTCTGGTCTGGGATTGTATTCAATGCGATCCATCACCAGCCGGCCGCTTTTCATCATTTCTTGTTCTTCGGCCAGAAATTCTTGCGAAAGGGATTCGGGCTGGAAGTCAAAGTCAGTTTTTCCAATCGCTTCTTCGGGTGCGGAAAGTCTCAAATGTGTGGCCTGGGCGCGATTGATGCGGACAAAGCGTGATGTAATATCTTTGAAATAAATCTGATCCGGCATGTTATTCATCAGCGCCTGTAATAAATCTCGTTCGCTTGCCAACCGGGCATCCACCGCCAGCCGTCCCAAGACTAACCCACTAACGGCCAGGGTGTAGACCACAAGAGGGGGCACGTTGGTAAATACACTATCCAGGCCGCCGCGCCCCAACAGGATGAGCCAGGTGATCACCGCGCTGCCAATGACGCCGGGAATGCCGGTGATGACCATCGCCAGTATGGGCGGTATAAGCGCACTCTGAGAGACCGTGTGGTCAAAACTGGTGGCAGGGATAGTCCCGGCGGTGATCACCGTGATAAGGGCGACGGTTAAGTGCCGGGCATAGCGCCAATCAAGCCAGACGATCAGCCAGAGTACGGCCGTCATAAACAAATAGAGGATATACTCATTGCGGTGGGCGACCAGGAGATTTTCTGGCAACCACGTGCTCAGCAAAATCAGCAACAGGGTAATGAAGATGAAAGAGATAAGCGCCAGCGCTGTCTGGCGTTGTGTAATTTGTCCCATACACCTCCGGTCGGTTGAAAACATGAGAGGCTCGATTTCATGTGGGAGTTTAGTAGAACTTTGGGTTCCCGTCTATGACTGGAAAGCTTGTATAAAAAAACGAGGCTCTCTGGTAAGAGCCTCGTTTTTTTGTTTTGGTATAAGGAAGGTTTATTAAGCGACAGTTTGAATTAAAACAAGCCCCAATCCCCACCAGCGCCTTCTTCCATCATGGATGGGTCCCACAACTCCGTGCCAATTTCCACGGTGACGCCACCGCCCATGACTTTGTTACCCACCATGCGCACCTGCTCAATCAACTGCGGCCCATAGGGGCAAAAAGGGGTAGTCAGGATCATGGTCAAATTGGCAGTGTCGTCCGCTTCGTTCACATCAATACCACGAATCAAACCCAGTTCCACCACATTCAAACCAATCTCCGGGTCAATAACTACCCGCAGGCTTTCCATCAATTCTTCGTCTTTTGTTGTGACCATCGTTTGTCTCCAGAGTAATTTGGTAATTGGATGATTGCGTCATTACCCAGTTACTCAATTACGATTCTACCATCACGGCCGTGCCGCCGACCATCGAAAAGTGGCAGCAATCATCCCCATTCAACATGCAGCTATGCTGCTGAATGGGTACTTCCAGCACAGTCAACATCAATTCTTTATCAAATGTACACACTTCCTGGTGTTTCTGGCCCACCGAAATGTAGGGGCAACTATATTCAATGATCTGATAGCCCTCAGTTGTGCGCTCCCATCGCGCCAGAAAACCTTCTTCTGCCAGTAACTGAATGACGTAATTGAGCCGCTCTTCAAAGGGAAGTGACTCAAACTCGTTTTTGTGTTCGTTGATCAGCGACTTGACCACACCGATGAAAATATCGTTCACCACCGCCTCCGGCAGCCGGTTTTTCAGTTCATCCAGCAGTCGGTTTGTCAGGCTAAAATACCGCTGGGGGAAAAGTTCCTGGCCCTGTTCACTGAGGGAATAAACGTAATACGGCCGTCCCACCTTCCGCCGCACGCTCTCCACTTCAATCACCCCTTCCGCTTGCAAGGTATTCAAGTGATGCCGCACGGTGACCGGCGACACATCAGCTGCCTGGGCCAACTCTTCAATGGTGGCCTGAGGAGACAGCTTGATGGCATGTAAGATAACATTCCGTGTACTATTCTTGCCGTTGGTCATAACAGATTTCACGTTATAATCCTGAATTTGAATCGGCCAGAGTATAGCTATGGGGGAGCCTTTTGTCAATTTGGGCTATTTTTATCATTATTATAAGAATAATTGACGCTATACACCCCCTTTGTTATAATCGCGCCACTTCAACAGGACTTTCTATAGGAGAAAACTTGACAATGACGACTGCTTTAGAGATTAAAAATTTGCATGTGAGCATTGGCGACCAGCCAATTTTGAAGGGTATTAACCTGCTGGTAAAACAAGGTGAAACCCACGCCCTCATGGGGCCAAATGGCTCTGGCAAAAGCACCCTGGCTTACACCCTGGCGGGGCACCCTGCCTACGAACCTTCCGCCGGGCAAGTGATTTTTGACGGTGAAGATTTATTGGAAATGGAAGCGGATGAACGCTCCCGCGCCGGTCTGTTCCTGGCGTTTCAGTATCCGGCGGCCGTGCCCGGTGTCACCCTGGCTAAATTTTTGCGCCAGACCATCAACTCTCGCCGCAAAGCGGAAAACCCCGAAGATCCTGGTATTTCCATTCCCGAATTTCGCCGTTTGCTGACCAAAAAGATGGATAGCCTGGCCATTGACCACAAAATGGCCGGCCGTTACCTGAATGAAGGTTTCTCCGGCGGCGAAAAGAAGCGGGTGGAAATTTTGCAAATGTCGGTGGTGGAGCCGAAGATCGCCATTATGGACGAGACGGACTCTGGCCTGGACATTGACGCGCTGCGGGTGGTGTCTGAAGGAGCGCGGCGGCTGCAAGCGGACATGAACATGGGCGTGTTGGTGATCACCCATTACCAGCGCATCCTCAACTACATTCAGCCGGATCATGTGCATATCATGTTAGACGGCCGTATCGTGGAAAGTGGCGGCCCCGAACTGGCGCTGGAACTGGAAGAACGTGGCTATGACTGGCTGCGTGAGAAACATGGTGTTTTGGAAGCGGTAAGCAGTTAGCAGTGAGCAGTGAAGGAGCTACCGCTCGCTGCTTACCGCTCACTGATTAGCGAGGTAAAGATGGCAGAATTAGTGCAAGAACGCGAAATGACCGAAGAGGAAGTCGTCGCCCTGGTCAATCAGGATTATGCGACGAAGTATGGGTTTGCCGACGTAGAAAATTACGTCTTCAAGGCCGAAAAAGGGTTGAATGAGGACGTCATCCGCCATATGTCGCAGGTGAAGGGCGAGCCGGAATGGATGCTGGATATTCGCCTCAAGGCATATTATCACTTCCTGGATCGGCCCATGCCCACCTGGGGCGCCGACCTGAGCGAGATTGATTTTGACAACATCTACTACTACATCAAACCCAGCGAACGCGAAGGCGACAATTGGGAAGATGTGCCCGACTACATCAAAAATACCTTTGACAAATTGGGCATTCCCGAAGCGGAACAAAAATTTCTCTCAGGCGTGGCCGCACAGTATGAATCGGAAGTGGTGTACCACAACATCAAGAAGGAGCTGGAAGAGAAAGGAGTCATTTTCCTGGGCATGGATGAAGGGCTGCGCCAATATCCTGACCTGGTGAAAGAGTATTTCACCACCATCATCCCCTACAACGACAACAAATTTGCGGCACTGAATACGGCCGTGTGGTCAGGTGGCAGTTTCATCTACGTCCCACCCGGTGTGCATGTGGAGATGCCGTTGCAGGCCTATTTCCGCATCAACGCCAAAAATGCAGGCCAGTTTGAGCGCACCCTGATTATCGTGGACGAGGGGGCGTATGTGCATTACGTAGAAGGCTGTACCGCCCCCATTTACTCCTCTGATTCGCTGCATTCGGCGGTGGTGGAAATCATTGTGAAAAGGAACGGCCGTTGCCGTTACACCACCATCCAAAACTGGTCCACCAACGTCTACAACCTGGTCACCAAACGCGCCGTCGCCCACGAAAAGGCGACGATGGAATGGGTAGATGGCAATCTTGGGAGCAAAATCACCATGAAGTATCCGGCCGTCTACATGGTGGGCGAAGGGGCGCATGGTGAAATTCTCTCCATCGCTTTTGCCGGCAAAGGGCAGCACCAGGACGCGGGTGGTAAAGTTGTCCACGCCGCGCCGAACACCACCAGCCGCATCATCTCCAAATCGATCAGCAAAGATGGCGGTCGTGCCTCCTATCGTGGCCTGTTGCAGGTCAACGAAGGCGCGTACCATTGCAAATCCAACGTGGTTTGCGACGCGCTGCTGCTGGATGAACACAGCCGTTCCGACACCTACCCCTACATCGAAATTGAAGAAGAAGATGTGAACATCGGCCACGAAGCATCGGTGAGCAAGGTGGGCGAGGAGCAGTTGTTCTACCTGATGAGCCGGGGCATTGATGAAGAAACCGCCACCTCCATGGTCGTCAACGGCTTCATTGAGCCGCTCGTCAAAGAGCTACCGATGGAATATGCCATTGAGATGAACCGGCTGATTCAGTTACAGATGGAAGGAACAATAGGATAGTAAGCAGTGAGCAGTTGACAGTAAGCAGTAGAGAAAACTGCTCACCTCTCACTGCATACCGCTCACTTTTTAGAAGAATGACAACATTTAGCAAAGATGCAGTAATGAAACTCTCCGCGTCGCTCAACGAGCCGGAATGGATGTTGGAGCGGCGTTTGCAGGCGTGGGAACTGTATGAAAGTTTGCCCATGCCGACGACAAAAGATGAAGAATGGCGGCGGACGGACATTCGCCGCCTGAAATTGAACGAGATTGGGCCATCGGTGAATGGGGATGCGGCCGTAGACGCCGAAATCCCCGCTTTCCTGGGCAAAGAGTTGGCCGAGGATGCCGCCGGGGGGCGTATGCTCCAGGTGGACGGGGTGGTGCGCCGTTACGAATTGAGCGATGAGTTGCAGGCGCAGGGTGTGATATTTTGTGATATGCACACGGCCGTCGCCCAACACCCCGACCTGCTGCAAAAACATTTTATGACCGAAGGGGTGCGCCCGGACGAAGGCAAGTTTGCCGCCCTGCACGCCGCCTTCTGGCGCGGCGGTACGTTCCTGTACGTGCCCAAAAACGTGCAGGCAGCCGCCCCGCTACACAGCGTCCTCTGGTCGGTAAACGGCAAGACCTTTACCCACACCCTGGTCATTGTGGAGGTTGGCGCGGAGGCGATCTTCATGGATGAATACGCCTCGGCGGGTGGGGAACTGCCCGGTTTGCACAACGGTTGCATTGAACTGCTGGTGCGCGATAATGCCAGCCTGATTTACGCCGGGCTGCAAGATTTTGGGCAAAATATCTGGCAGTTCAACCACGAACGCGGTCGGATTGGGCGTGACGGCCGTCTGGATTGGGTGACGAGCGTCATGGGGTCGCGCCTGACGAAGGCATTCCAGACGTTGGAACTGGACAAACCCGGTGGTTGGGGGCGGATGAGTGGGATTTTCTTCACGAACGGCCGTCAACACCTGGACATGGACACCCAACAAAACCACAACGCCGGCTCCACCACCAGTGACCTGCTCTACAAGGGCGCACTGCGTGACAAATCACGCACCGTCTGGCAAGGTATGATCAAGGCGCAGCCCGGTGCCCAAAAGATTGATGGCTTCCAGGCCAACCGCAACCTGATGCTGGACAAAACGGCCCGCGCTGACTCTATCCCCGGTCTGGAAATCCAGGCCGACGACGTGAAATGCACGCACGCTTCGGCCATCGGCCAGCTCGACCCGGAAGAACTGTTTTACCTGATGAGCCGGGGCATTCCGCGCAACACGGCCGTTGAAATGTCGGTGCAGGGTTTTTTCGACCCGCTCATGCGCCGCATCCCCTTTGAAGGGGTGCGCAACCGCATCTTCGACCGCATCGTGGAAAAAATCTACGTATAAATTTTTCAACGCAAAGGACGACCAAAGGTCGGGCAAAGGACGCTAAGAGGCAAAGAGAAGAAGAAGAGTAGTCATCCTTTCTTTTCTTTGCCTCTTTGTGTCTTTGCGTCAAAAATCAATCATCTGCTATGGAGGTAAAAATGAGCAAAGGTTATGTGCATCCTGAGGTATTGGTCAGCACCGATTGGGTAGCTGACAATCTGGGCAATACCAGCAAAATCCGGCTGGTGGAGTCCAACGAAGACGTGCTGCTCTACAGCACCGGTCACATCCCCAACGCCGTTCACATTGATTGGGTAGCCGATTTGAACGACGCCATCCGGCGTGACTACCTGAACGAAGAACAGTTTGCCGCGTTGATGGAAAAACATGGCATCAGCAATGATACCACCATCGTTTTTTATGGGGACAAAAACAACTGGTGGGCCTGCTACGCGCTGTGGGTCTTTAAGCTGTTCGGCCATGCCGACTGTCGGGTGATGGATGGTGGGCGTGCCAAGTGGATTGCCGACGGCCGTGAACTCACCAAAGACGTGCCCTCCTTCCCCAAAGGAACATACCATCCCGCTGCCCGCGCCGATTACAAAATCCGCGCCTTCCGCGATCAGGTACTCGACCACATAAACGCCGGGCAGCCATTGGTAGACGTGCGCAGTCCGCAGGAATTCAGCGGTGAACTACTGCACATGCCCGGTTCGCCACAAGAAGGGGCGCTGCGTGGCGGCCACATCAAAGGGGCGGCCAGTGTGCCCTGGAGCCGGGCGATGGCCGAAGATGGCACTTTCAAGACGGCCGATGAACTGCGGGCCATTTATGAAGGCGAAAAAGGACTGTCATCGGACAAAAGCGTTATCGCCTACTGCCGCATTGGGGAACGTAGCTCTCACACCTGGTTTGTGTTAACCTACCTGCTAGGCTATCCCACCGTGCGCAACTACGACGGCTCCTGGACCGAATGGGGCAATCTGGTGGGTGTGCCGATTGAGAATCCGTCGAAGAGTAAGTAAACAGTGAGCGGTAAGCAGTGAGCAGTTAAATCATGTCTCACTGCTCACTGCCAACTGCTAACTGCTAACTGAATCATGCTAGACGTAGCCAAAATCCGCGCCGACTTTCCCATCCTCCAGGTAGAGGCGCATCCCGGTGTGCCGCTGATTTTCCTGGACAGTGCCGCCTCCTCGCAAAAGCCGGAGGTGGTGATTGCGGCCATGGACGCGTATTACCGGCAGACCCACGCCAATGTGCATCGGGGTATTCACGCGCTGAGTGAGGCGGCGACGAATGCGTATGAGGGGGCGCGGGCCAAAATTGCCCGGTTTATCAATGCGGCCGATACGGCCGAGGTCATTTATGTGCGCAATGCCACCGAAGGATTTAATCTGGTGGCCTTTACCTGGGGGCGGGCCAACATCCAGCCCGGCGACGAAATTTTGCTGACGGAGATGGAACACCACGCCAACCTGGTGCCCTGGCAAATGCTGGCGGCGGAGAAAGGGGCGGTGGTGAAGTACGTGCCGTTCCTGCCGGATGGTACGTTGGATATGGATGCGATCCCCGGATTGCTGACGGAGCGGGTGAAGATTTTTTCGTTCACGGCCGTGTCCAATGTTTTTGGCACCGTCAACCCCGTTAAACAACTGGTGCAAATGGCGCATGAGGCGGGCGCGCTGGCGATGGTAGACGCGGCGCAGGCTGCCCCCCATCTGCCGATGGATGTGCAGGATTGGGATTGTGACTTCACCGCCTTTTCCAGCCACAAAATGTGTGGGCCAACGGGCATTGGCGTGTTGTATGGCAAACGCGCCTTGCTGGAAGCCATGCCCCCCTTCATGGGCGGCGGCGATATGATTCGCCGGGTGACACTTGAAGGATCGACCTGGAATGAACTGCCCTGGAAATTTGAGGCGGGCACACCGGCGATTGTGGAGGCGATTGGCTTGGGCACGGCCGTAGATTACCTGACCGGCCTGGGCATGGACGAAGTTCACGCCTACGAGCAATACATCACCACCTACGCGCTGGAAGCTCTGAGCGAGATTGACGGGCTGACGCTGCTTGGCCCGTCGGCGCGGCAGCGGGGTGGGGTGGCCGCTTTTACCATGCAGGGACTCCACCCACACGACATTGCCGAAATTGTAGACAAAGATGGCATTGCCATTCGCGCCGGGCATCATTGCGCCATGCCCTTGCATCACAAGCTAGGCCTCAACGCCAGCGCCCGCGCCAGCTTCTACATTCACACCACCACTGCCGAGGTGGATGCGCTGGTAGCCAGCCTGAACCGGGCCAGAAAACTGTTTAGATTATCATAAGCGCTTTCAAAGATGCCAGACTTGTAGCTATGATGTAGTATCTGGGTAGCACTCAAGTGCTTGAAAATAAAGGAGAAAATGGATAAGGTGCCTGTTGTGAATAATAGAGTTAAAGGGCGAGCAACGGGTATGAAATTTCTGAATTCTCTGGCAGATCATTTTGAATTCCGCTGGTTAGTTGCAAACATCCTGGCTTTTTGCCTCAGTACGACCTTTTTCGGTGTCTTTATTGGGGCTTCCGTTACACTGACAACAAGAGTAACGAATGATTCAGAGTATCTATTATTTGTATTTCTGATCCTATCCATTTCTTTGCTGAGCCTACCAATAGGATTTATGCAATACTTCCTATTAAGTAATTTCATCAATATGCCTAAATTATGGGTTGTGTGGAATACTTTGAGTTTAGTAGCCGGTTTCACCTTTTATTACCTCGACATTATGTTTGGCTCACTATTGAGTCTGGCTGTGATTTGGCTAGTGCAGTGGGGCGGAATAAGACGATCGGTCCGCTATTCAAGCGTTTGGGCTGCGGTAAATACCTGTCTGTTTTTGGGATTTGGGTTTGTTAGCTTTTGGTACTTTGCTTTAATTATGATTGGATTTAGTGCCGTCTTTTATGAGAATGGTACTGGGCCAGTAGACTGGGCTTTGATTCAAGTGATTTTAGGTCAAATTATTGGCGGGGGTATAGGTTTGCTTGCAGGTGTTGTAACATTGCTAATTGTATTGTGGCTACATACCAAAAAACCTCGGAAACAATTTTTGCAATTGGTTTGACGACTAACCAATACCTGATAATTGATTATGGACGATAGCATTTACCGAGACCAGATTATTGACCTGTATGAAAATCCGTTGAATTACGGAGAGCTAGATGCGCCGGATTGGTCGTATGAGGAGGACAATCCGTTGTGTGGCGATGTGGTGCGGATT
>CAYXUZ010000076.1:0-1229 GCA_964467705.1 uncultured Ardenticatenaceae bacterium
GTTTATTGAATGATGTCGCTTTTGCCCAATACTGGGTGGAGCAACGGGAGACATTCAAACCCCGCAGCCAGATGGCTTTGCGCCAGGAGTTGCAGCAAAAAGGGGTGAGCCGGGAAATTATTGAATCGGTATTAACTGAAGTGGATGAAACCCAAGCCGCCCGTGAAGCAGCGCGTAAACAAGCTGGTCGCTGGAATAACCTGCCTGAAGATGAGTTCAAAACCAAATTAGGCAGTTATCTGCAACGGCGCGGTTTTTCATATGACCTTATCAAACAAATTGTCAAAGAAAGTTGGAATGAACTGTAGGGATGAAATTCATAATTCATCCTTCATAATTTTTGAGGAGAGCAACTATGCCCATTGTATATGTCATTGTGGGCCTGCTGATCGGGGCAGTCGCCGCCGCTGCCATCACCTATATGGTGCTGAAGCCCCGTATTCAGGAAGCACAGAAAAATCTTGAAATAGAACTGGAACAAAAACGAAAAGAAGCCGAAGTCGAAAACCAAAATATGCTGGAGACAGCACGCAAAGAGGCCAAACAAATTCGCACTGAGGCTGAAAAAGTAATTGAGCGCCGTTATGCCGATCTGGCCCGTGCCGAAGAACGGGTAGACCGGCGCAGCGAAAACCTGGACAAACAGGTGCAAAAAGTGGAGCAGCGCGAACAAATTTTGAACAAGCGCCAAAGTCGAATTGACCGGCGACATAATGAATTGGAGGTGTTGGAAACTACCATTCGCGAACAGTTGGAGCAGGTAGCTACCATGACGGTAGACGATGCGAAACAGCAGTTGCTTCATGAGGTCGAAAAAGAAGCCCGGCAAGATATGGCCCGGGTTATGCGTGAAATTGAAGATGAGGCGAAGGAGACGGCCAATCAGAAAGCACGTGAGCTAATTGCTATGGCCATCCAGCGTATTGCCAGCGACCAGGTGGCGGAGATCACGGTGTCTACGGTGGTACTGCCCAGCGAGGAGATGAAGGGGCGCATTATCGGTCGCAGTGGGCGCAACATTCGCGCCTTTGAGCAGGCAGCCGGGGTAGATATTGTGGTAGATGACACGCCGGAAGCGGTGACGATCTCCAGCTTTGATCCGGTGCGGCGCGAAGTGGCGCGGCGGGCGTTGGAGAAGTTGATTACCGACGGCCGTATCCACCCCGCCCGCATCGAAAAATTGATTAAAGATGCCCAACAACAGGTCAACCAGGACATCAAAGAAGCGG
>CAYXUZ010000076.1:1239-19246 GCA_964467705.1 uncultured Ardenticatenaceae bacterium
AACGTTCATGGCCTGCACCCCCAAGTGACCAAAATGCTGGGCCGTCTCAAATACCGCACTTCCTACGGACAGAATCAACTGTTCCATGCCGTAGAAGCCTCTAAAATTTCTTCCGTGCTGGCGGCCGAATTGGGTGCAAATATAGAAATTGCCAAAATGGGTGGCCTGCTGCATGACATTGGCAAGGCGATGGATCATGAGCAGGAAGGTACCCACGCCATGCTCGGTGCGGAATTTTGCAAGCGGTTTAATGTGCCCCCGGCCGTTATCAACGCTATCGCTTCACATCACCATGAAGTGGAGCAGGAATCGGTGGAATCCATCATTGTGGAAGCGGCCGATGCTATCTCCGGCGCCCGGCCTGGGGCGCGGCGCGAGAGTTTGGAAAATTACATCAAACGGGTACGCACATTGGAAGACATTGCCACGTCATTCCAGGGAGTGGAAAGCGCCTATGCCTTACAGGCCGGACGCGAAATTCGTATTCTGGTCAAACCAGAACAGATTGACGATCTAGAAGCGATGCGCCTCTCTAAGAACATTGCCAAGAGCATTGAAGAGAGTATGCAATACCCCGGCCAGATTCAAGTCACTGTCATCCGCGAAACCCGCGCTCTCAGTTTCGCCAAGTAATTGATTGAGACCTGACAGGTTTTAGAAACCTGTCAGGTCTTTTTAGCTGTGCCCTAAAATGGGGTGGGGGCGGTAGGGTTCTTCAAGCAGGCGGATTTCTTCGGCGGAGAGTTGGATGTCTACGGCCGTGACTGCTTCTTCCAACTGGTACATCTTGGTCGCGCCAATGATGGGGGCGGCCACACCTTGTTTGTGCAGCAGCCAGGCCAGCGCAATTTGCGCTGGTTTTGCCCCATGCTGTTCAGCAATTTCGCCCACACGATCTACCACCTGAAAATCCCCTTCCGCATAATACATGCTGTGCGCATAGGCATCAGTTTTGGCGCGAGAAGTTGGCCCTTCCCCTTTTGTCTGGCGGTTGCCCGCCAGAAATCCACGCGCCAGCGGACTCCAGGGAATGAGACCCACCCCCTGATCCAGGCAAAGTGGTACCATCTCTCGCTCCTCTTCGCGGTAGACCAGATTCCAATGGTTTTGCATGGAAGCAAAGCGTGTCCAACCGTGAGCATCGGCCGTGTACTGCGCTTTGGCAAACTGCCAGGCAAACATGCTGGACGCGCCAATGTACCGCGCTTTGCCCGCTTTCACCACGTCGTGCAATGTCTCCATCGTTTCCTCAATCGGCGTGGTGTAATCCCAACGGTGAATCTGGTACAGGTCCACGTAATCCATGCCCAGGCGGCGCAGCGAGGCGTCAATGCCATCCATAATGTGCTTGCGCGATAGGCCACCGGAGTTGGGGTCTTTGTCGTTGTGGTGGAAGAAAACTTTGGTAGCGATGACCACTTCTTCACGGCGGGCAAACTCTTTCAATAAACGACCGGTAATTTCTTCGCTGACGCCATGGGAATACATATCGGCCGTGTCGAAGAAGTTAATGCCCAATTCGAGTGCACGCTGCACAAACGGCCGTGCGGCCGCCTCATCCAACACCCACTCTCGCCACTGGGTTGAGCCATAACTCATCATCCCCAAACAAATGCGGGATACCTTCAAACCAGACTTACCCAAATTAACGAATTGCATGATGATCTCCTATATGTTTGACGCAAAGGCGCAAAGAAGCAAAGGGGCATAAGCTAAAGGAGAAGCAATAAGCGCCATCCGTCAGGTACGTTCTTTGTCAATGATACGCCGCTTTATTTGCTTACACAAACCGGCATCAGCAATTCGGCGGTGGCTTTCTAAACCTGCTTGAGCGGGTTTTTTGTAGCAGACGCCGGTTTCAAACCGGCGGCAACCTGTTATAATCCCACCCCTATGGAAAGTACCCCAAAAGACCGCCGCCAGTTTTGGTTGGGCATGGCTTTTAGCGTCATTTGCCTGGTTGCCATTTTTATTTTTGTCAAACCCAGCGACATTATTAACGCCTTTCGGGATGCCAATTATGCCTACCTGGGGCTGACGGGGTTGGGGGTGCTGCTGTTCATGCTGATCCGCGCCGTGCGCTGGCGTTTTATGATGGGTAATCAGGTCAAGTACATGCAGGTCTTCCATGTGCAAAACATTGGTTATATGCTCAATATGTACCTGCCCTTTCGCCTGGGGGATGTGGCCCGCGCCGTTCTCATGGGCAGTGTGCCGCCGCTCACCATTTCGCAGAGCATCTCCACGATGGTGGTGGAACGGGTGCTGGACATGATGTTTATCGTCGCGCTGCTGCCGTTCACGCTGGCCTATGCACCCACGCTGCCGCCGGAATTTCAGCGGGCAGCTCTGATTACAGGTGTACTCGCCGTTATTGCGATCATCGTGTTGATTGTGGCGGCAAACCAACGGCCGTTCTTCCGCCGCCTCGCTACCATCATCCTGGACCGCGTTCCCTGGTTGAACACCGAAACCTGGGTGCGCCGCGTGGATGACATCCTCAAAGGATTGGATAGCCTGACCCGCTTCAAAGATGGCGCCATCTTGCTCTTCCTCAGCATCCTCGTCTGGCTGCCCATCATTTTTGCCTACTGGATTGGGATGCAGGCCGTTGGGTTGGATGTGACTGTGCCGATGGCGGCTTTTGTGGTGTGTGCGGCCGCGTTGAGCATTGCTGCCCCCTCGTCGCCGGGTGGTGTGGGGGTGTTTCAGGCGGGTGTGACGGCCGCACTCGCCCTCCTGGGTCAACCGGCCGCCGCCTCCGCCAGCTTCGCCTTTGCCTACCACGCCATGAACTACGTCGTCCTGACTATTCTCGGCCTCATCGGCATCGCCGCCACTGGCTCCACCATTGGCGCTGTGGTGCGAACCACGCAGAATTATATGAAACGGGAGAAAGACAGTAATCGGTAATCGGTTATTGGTGAACAGTACCGATTACCGTTTACCGATTACGGATTACTGGTGGGCAATGTGTATAACCGCATGAACAACAGGACAAGCACATGAGAATTCTGGAAGTTTTGACCTATTACCGCCCCTGGGTGAGTGGGCTGACCATTTATGTGGAGCGGCTCAGCCGGGCGCTGGCACAACAGGGGCATGATGTCACCGTATTGACCTCGCAGTATGACCCCAAGTTGCCGCTCTATGATTTGCAGGATGGCGTCAAAATTGTGCGTGTGCCCGTCACTTTTCGCGTCAGCAAAGGGGTGATTATGCCCGGTTTTGGGCCGATGGCCTGGAAACTGGCGCAAAAAGCGGACGTCATTCACCTGCACCTGCCGCAGTTTGATGCGCCCGGTGTGGCGTTGCGCGGGCGGTTGATGGGCAAGCCGGTGGTGCTCACCTACCATTGTGATCTGCAACTGCCGGAGGGTGGTTTTAACCGGCTGGTAGACAATGTGGTGCATACCATGAACCGGGTAGCGGGTAATCTGGCGGATGCGGTGGTGACGTATACCCGCGATTATGGCACGCACTCGCCGTATCTGTCGCAATATCTGGGCCAAAAGCTGCACATTATCCCGCCGCCGGTGGAACTGGCCTACTGCTCGGATGAAGCCGCGCACCATTTTTGTGAGGCGCAGGGGCTACACGGCCGTCCCGTCATCGGTATTGCCGCTCGTTTAGCCACCGAAAAGGGGGTGGAAGTGCTGCTCAACGCCCTGCCCGCCGTGCTGTCCGCCTTTCCTGATGCCATCGTTCTCCACGCCGGGCCTTATAAAAATATCCTGGGTGAAGAAGCCTATGCTGCCCGGCTCGCGCCCCTGTTTGAGAAGTACAAAAACCATTACCATCTGCTCGGCAATCTGGAAGGGGCCGAGTTGACCGCTTTCTATAAAAACCTGGATGCGTTGTGTGTAACCAGCCTGAACAGCACCGAAAGTTTTGGCCTGGTGCAGATTGAGGCCATGCAAAATGGCGTGCCGGTGGCTGCCTGCGCCTTGCCCGGCGTGCGCCAGCCGGTGACGATGACGGGTATGGGCGAAGTGACGGCCGTTGGCGACCACGAATCTCTCGCTCAGGCAATCATCCGTATCTTGAGCGACAAACGGCAATACCAGCGCGACACCCACCTGATCGCCGATAGTTTCAGCCCGGCACAAACGGCCGTCGCCTACACCGACCTGTTCGAGAATTTGCGGCACGGCCGTCACGACTCCACCACCCGCGAACCCGCTGCCTACGAACGCCTGCGCCAGATGCGGGATGGGTGGGAGATGGGGTGAGCAGGTGACAAGGTGAGAGGGTGAAGGGGTGACAGAGGACACAACCATTCATAATTCACAATTCCTAATTCATAATTCCGACGACCTGCTCTGGCGGCAGTTGAAGACCATCCCCGCCTTTCGCGCTATTTTGCGGGCGGTGGAGGCCCGGTTTTATGGCTGTGTGGAACTGCCTGCGCCGGTGCTGGATGTGGGCTGTGGCGACGGGCATTTCAGCCAGGTGACCTTTCCCGGCCGTCTGGCGGCGGGTATCGATCCCTGGTGGAATCCGCTCAAAAAGTCGGCGCAGGCGGGGCAGTATGACGTACTGGCCCAGGCCATGGGCAACCGGTTGCCTTTTCCCGATAACCATTTTGCCAGCGCCTTTTCCAATTCGGTTTTGGAACATATCCCGAACATCCAACCGGTGCTGAATGAGGTGAATCGGGTGCTGCAACCGCACGGCCGTTTCCTCATCACCATGCCCAGCCACTACTTCACCGAATGGTTGGGGGGGGCTGCCTTTTTTGAAAAGCTGGGCAGTGAGGGATTGGCCGACTGGTATCGGGGAAAGTTCAACGGCATCTCTCGCCACGCCCACACCGACCCGCCCGAAGTGTGGGCGGCGCGGCTGGCGCAGGCCGGTTTTGAGATTGAACGCTGGCAGTATTACTTTTCCAAAGAAGCGTTACGCGCTCTGGAAATCGGCCACGGGCAAGGGATTCCTTCGGCCGTCATGCACGCGCTGACGGGACATTGGATTGTGGCCCCCTGGGAGAGCAGCCTGAAGTGGACGGAGCGTTGGTTACGGCCGTACTACGATGAACCCTTTGGCGAAACCGGCGCGTACCTGCTCATCGTCGCCCGCAAAAAAGCGAATGGGCCAATTGAAGCAGCATTACCGGCGGCACGGCCGTTTACTTTGGAAGAGTTGAATGGTCAATGGTTAATGGGCAATGATCAATGGTCAATAGCTGAGACATCCCCGCCCGCCGCCACTCCCCATGTCCCAATTACCCAATTACCCCATGATCCTCCCCCCGAATCTCCCAATCTCCCAGTCTCCCAATCTCCTAAAAGCAATAGCCTTCCTCTGATTCTTATCGGTTTCAGTCTGCTGTTTGCCATGATAGCACAAATGGAAATGCGCGGGGGAGAAGGTGGTCTGGGCTGGCTGGTGTTGGCGGCCATACCACTGGCGGTGCTGGCCTGGCGGCAGCGGGCGGGCGGTGCGCGGCAATGGCCGCGTCTGGGCGACATTCCTGAACGGCGTTGGTGGTTTATTCCCGCACTGCTGCTAACTGTTCTCGCCTATCGGCTCACGGCCGTGCCCGGCTTTGAACGGCCGTCCCTCTCCCTCCTCCTCTGGTTCGCCGCCATCCCCCTCGCCTTCTTTTCCCTCTCCGATCCGCGAAGGGACGCGAAGGGACGCGAAAGAGACGATAACCGATTACGGATCACGGATTACGATTTACGTTTTACCCTCCTCACTGCCCTCATCCTTTTTGTCACGGCCGTCGCCCTCCGTTACTTCCGCCTCAGCCAGCAGCCGTTTGTGTTGAGCGGCATCGAGGCCAGTTTGGGGCTGAACGCGGTGGAAATTTTGCGTGGACACATTCGCAACCCGTTTGCCACGGCCTGGTTGACCAACCCGACATTGCCACTGTACCTGACGGCCGTACCCATTTCACTCTTCGGCCAGACCGTCTTTGCCGTCCGTTTTTTGTCGCCGTTGGTGGGCGGGCTGACGGTGGTGGCCACGTATCTGTTGGGGGAACGGTTGTACGGCCGTGCTGTGGGCCTGGGCGCGGCTATCTTGCTGCTTGGCTCCCATTTGCACCTGCATTACAGCCATCTGGGTATGAGCAACATCTGGTCGCCACTGCTGGTGCTGCTGGCGGTGGGGCTGACGGCCGTTGCCTGGGAACGCGCCCCGACTGCGCCGCATCAACGCACACACTGGCTGGCAGCCGGTCTGACCATGGGTTTTAATGCCTATGAGTTCACCACCATCCGCCTGCTGCCCCTTATCTTGCTGGCGCTGTTGCTCTGGGCGCTGTTATTAGATAGGAAGACGCTGCGGGCGCAGGCAGGCCATTGGCTGGCGGCGCTGGTGCTGGCGCTGATTGTGGCTTTGCCGGCCATCCTCTTTTACCGACAGTACCCGGCCATTTTTATGGAGCGGGCCAATGTGTTGGGTATCGTGCAAACGGATTGGCTGCCGCAGCAATCCTTAGCTACCGGGCAGAGCCAGCTTGACCTGTTCCGGCAGCAGTTCCGGCTGGCGGCGCTGGCCTTTAACGGCGGTGAAGACCTCAGCCCGGTTTATAAGCCGAATGTGCCGTTGTTGGGATTTGGCACGGCCGTACTCTTCCTGCTGGGCTTCCTCCTCTCTCTGTTCCGGCTGCGCCAGTTCAAATTTGCCATGCTGCCCATCTGGTTCCTGGTCACAGTGCTGTTTGCCGGGGCGCTGCTGCTCGACCCACCGCAAAGCCACCGCCTGCTCGTCGCCTTGCCCGCCCTCGCCTTGCTCGCCGCCCTCGCCCTGGCCGAAATCATCGCCATTATCATGCGCTCTCAGTCTGACAAGGCGACATCAGATCACCGTGTCACCTTGTCACCCCTTCACCTTGTCATCTTTTTCGCGCTCCTTCTGGCAGTTAGTGAAATCTGGTTTTACTACGGCCGTTACCCCACCACTAATGAATTCGCCGATGCCAATACCGAGGCCGCTCACGAAATCTCCCAATATCTCAATACTCTGGAAGGTGACTGGACCGCCTATTTTTATGGCCCACCGGTTATGTACACCGACTTCCCCACCTTCCCTTTTTTGCTGACCGACTTCCACCGAGGCGTCAACTGGTTTGATGTAGCCGAACCACTGCCTGCTATTGGCACACCCGCTCCGCGCCAGGTTTTTGTCTTTTTGCCGGAGCGGTTTGGGGATTTAACGGCCGTGCAAGAGCAATATCCGGGTGGGGTGGTGGAAAGCGTGGACGGCCGTTACCGCTCTCCCCTTTTCCTCACCTACACCCTCCCCGGCGAATCATAATCAGTGTTATAAGGACTAACTTCCTAACCTGCCACCTGCCACTTGCTACCTGTTACCTCCTCATTGTATTTTCATCTGTAAGAAAAAACGGTATAATGCCCCTCGACATAAATAGTGCGTGAATGTTTCTTGCTTTTTTTCATTCATTGCTGGTGGCGGCTGTTTCAGAAACAATGGAACTGGTTGGCAAGTAGTTTGTGCCATTACTTATGGTGGTGGAAAAGCAGTCGCCCCCAAGTTTTTATTCTTATTATCAATTTGGAATGATTAGGGTTTTGAGCGCGGAGATTCACAAATCTTTGCTCGCCAATTCTCGTAATCATTTCACAGCATTTATGTATAGGGAGAGTCTTTATGAACATTCCAAAGGAAGAACAAGGCCAGGGTTTAGTAGAGTATGGATTGGTGATCGTGCTGATCGCTATCGTCGTGGTAGCCATTTTAACCTTACTTGGTTCGCAAGTAGTTTTGACCTATGCGCGCATCGCTGGTGGGTTAAAAGGAGACGTCTTGGATGTGGCTAATGGTGATAATGCCGTCGTCGTAGCCTATGAAGGTAGCGGTCTGACTGGTGGCGTGTGCTCCGGCTCCATTTCTGATGTGAGTTTTGTGGTGGTGGATAGCAACGGCCAGATCATCACTGATGCCCCTGTTTCGGCCACCCTCATGGTAGATGGGCAGGGCCAGGGTAACGTCAGTGGTACCGCCAATGAGAACGGTCTGGCGACTGCCGCCGGCCCCTTCTCCGTTAGTGGCACATGTCCCCTCGACATCACCCTGGAGTGAGTAACTGTGTCATTGGATCACTCCCAATGACATAATTACCCACATTCGTTTTTTTGAAAAAGAGTCCAGTTCACGGGCATGAGGCAATCAACACAAAAAGCGCCTCATGCCCCCACCACCCCACCTGACAGTTGTCGCCAGACCTGTCATTTTTCAATGAAGCAGGAGGAGTTTCATGAAAACAGGCAACCATTACCCGGTAGACCATTCCCCAGCAACGGCCGTACCCACCAGACGGCTAGGCATGATGATTTTTGTCCCTGTCATAGCGGTTGTTGGTCTCTCGCTGCTCTTCTGGCATATCAGCCCCATTGCCTCACTGGCCCAGACGCCAGAAACCCCCAATGCCATCCGTTATGCCGCGCCAACCGGCAGCGGCACGGCCTGTACCCAGGTGTCGCCTTGTGATCTGCAAACGGCCGTGACCTTTGCCGCCAACGGTGATGAAATCTATGTGCTGGAAGGGTTGTACACCGGCAGCGCCAGCCAGCCCACCCTCAGCATTACCCGCAGCGTCACCATCATTGGCGGCTTTATCGCCCCCGATTGGGGCGGCCCCGATCCTGTTTTACATCCCTCCATCATTGACGGCGGCAGCAACAACCGCGCTGTGCGCCATTTTGGCAGCGCCATTACCACCCTGGATGGTTTCCATGTGCGTAACGGCGGTAATGTCTCTACCGGCGGCGGTGTCGCCATTGAAAATGGCGAACTGACCATTGATCATAGCTGGGTTTACAGCAACACAGCTACCACTTCAGGTGGTGGCATTTATGTGAATACGGGGGCGACGGCCGTTGTCCAAAACAGCGAAATTTACAATAACAGTGCGCCCGGTGGTGGCGGCATTTTTGTCCAATTTGGTGGCGCACACGCCGACATCCTCTTCAACAACATCCACGACAATATGGCTACACCTGGCGCCGCTTCAGGCGGTGGCGTCTACGTCAACAATACATCTACCGCTTTCCTCGAAGGCAACTTTATCCATCACAACATTGCCAGCTCTGGCTCTAGTAATCTGGGCGGCGGCGTTTACATCGCCGGCAGCGGCAACGTCACCGCTCAAAACAACATGGTGTATGCCAACAGTGCCGGCATCGAAGGCGGCGGCTTTCATGTATTTGGCATCTTAACCAGCCACCACAACACCGTTGTGGGCAATGCCGCCCCCAACGGCGGCGGTGGTTTCAACATTGTCAGCGGCGCAAACACGGTGCAAATTGGCAACACCATTGTCGCCTCCAACACGGCCACCACCGGCTTTAGCGGCATTGATCGCACCAGCGGCACCGTAACTGGCGATTTCATCAACCTCTTTAACAATACCAGTAACGTCTCCTTTGCCACTACCATTACCAGTGACCCTACCTTTATCAATTACACCAACTTCCTCAATCTGCATCTGGCCCAGACCAGCCCCAATATTGACGCTGGTAACTCCACCATCACCCAGGACATTGACCAACAAGAACGGCCGAACCCGGATACCAACATCCCGGACATCGGCGCGGACGAGTTTTATGCCAATATCCCCGCGTTCAGCCTGACGCCATTGTTCACTCAGGAATTTGTCAACCGGGGCAGCCTGGCCAGTTACGACCATTTGCTGGTCAACGAAAACACCACCGACCCGGACACCTACACCTTTACCTGTGCCAACGACCGGGGGTGGAGCGTAAACTGTCCGGTTAGTCAGATGGTGCCCGTCGGTCAGTTTGTGGTGGTCTCTACCCAAATTGATGTGCCAGGTTTGGCAACCGCTCTGCAAGCGGCAAACACGGTGATTACGGCCACTTCCACTGTGTCGCCCTTGCTGCAACATGCGGTGGTGGTGCGCAATATCGTCAGCCCCATTCCCGGCATTCAGTTCACGCCCAACATCTCTCTCACTAATCCGCCTGGTGAAATCATCACCCTGACCCATACCCTTACCAACACCGGTGATGCGCCGGACACGCTGCGGGTGGAGATTGTGGGTGACACATTTGGCTGGGCCGACCTGATCCCCACGGAATTTTTGACCGTGCCATTGGGCATAAACGCCAGCACGGACATTCAGGTGCGCATCACCATTCCGCCCAACGCGGCCGGCATCATCCCCAACATCACCACCATTCGTGCCACCTCCCAATATGACGAGGATGTCTACGCCGAAGTGGTGGACGAGGTACGCGCTGAGGAAACGGTGGGCACACGCTACGTCTGGCCGGCCGCCGCTGGTGGTGATGACTTCAACAACAATTGCACCGACCCGGACTTGCCCTGCGCCACCATCGAACACGCCATTGGCCAGGCGGTGACCAATGACGCCGTGCAGATTTCCTTTGGCGTTAACTACACTGTCTCGGACTCGGTGGAGATGAATGAAACCATTTACGTTTCCGGCAATTGGCGGCGCGATTTTGACGAGCAAATTGAAGGGGAAGAGACCCTCATCCAACCGACAGGTGCGTTCCAGATATTTTTGCTATCCGGCGCTTCTAACAACAGCACCTTCGACAGCCTGACCCTGCAAAACGGCGCGGCCACCGCGTCGCGGGGTGGTGCGGTCAGTGTGGGCACGGGCGTGCAGGCCAACTTTACCAACATCACTTTTGCCGGTAATGACGCCCAACGGGGCGGCGCATTGCAGGTGTGGAATGGTGGTCTGGCCATTGTGGAACGCAGCCGTTTTATCAGCAACACGGCCTCATTTTTGGGTGGGGCGGTGCATGTGGAAGGAGGCACGTTGGTATTGCGCCAGAGTGCGTTTAATACCAATGCGGCCACCGGCGCGAATGCCAATGGCGGTGCGGTGTATGCCACCAACAGTCTGGTGATTGTGGAAAATACGTTGTTTAATGAAAACACGGCCGTAGCCGACGGTGGCGCGCTCTTTGTGCAAAGCAGTAACACCAGCGTCAACTTTGCCACCATCATCAACAACGAGGCCGACAACGGCGCCGGCATCTACAGCAACAATGGCGGCGGCCAACCGTTCCAGTTGCACAACAGCATCCTGGCCGACAACACGGCCGTAACCGGCGGCGGCGCATTGCACGTTCAGGCGGGCAGCATCACCGGCGAATTTGTCAACTTCTTCAACAACACGCCCGCCAACGTGGGTACCATCGCCATCACCGACGAGTTCAACGTTGTTCCCGGTTTCGTGCCCGGCGATCCCGAATTCCACCTGCTGGCAAACTCCGCCATGGTAGACGCCCGCGACCGGGATGCAGGCAACCCGGCCAACCAGTTGGATATTGATTTTGAAGATGACGGCCGTCCCTCCGATGAAGGATACGACCTGGGTTATGACGAACTGGCAGGCTGCTCAGCCAAACGGGACGACACCATTTTTGGCAGCATCCAGGCCGCGCTGGAGATGGAAGACCCACAAAGCAACCTCATCCTTGTCTCCGGCATCTGTCGCGGGGTCAACACCCTAGACGTGGGCGGGCAAACCCTTTTCCAGACGGTGCATATTACCGGTACAACGGAGATCACCATTCAGGGTGGCTGGACAAGCGATTTTGAGAACCGCCTGATTGACGCTACCACCTTCGTTGACCCACAAGGTTTGGGCCGCGCTTTCTACATCAGCGGCCCCGTCAGCGTGACGCTGGAATACCTGACCATTCAAAATGGCAATGCGCTAAACCTGGGTGGCGGGCCGGCCAACCAGGACGCGGGTGGGCAAATTTACAATGTGGACGGGCAGGTGACGCTGCGGGCGGTGACGCTGCTCACGGGCACGGCCGTACACGGCGCAGCCTATTACCAGGATAGCGGTGTTCTCGCCACTGACCTGCTGGTCGCCACCGCAGAGACATTTGAACTGCCCGAAGATTCCGACGACATTCCCCTGCGGGGGCAGGTGCGGGCAGGCACAGCCCAAAACGGGGGCGCGTTTGCCATTCATGGCGGCGAAGCTACCATCAATGCCACGGAGATCATGTCCAACACGGCCGTGAACGGCGGCGCGATCTACCATGACGGCGGCATCCTCACGGCCACCAACAGCGTCATCGCCTTCAACAACGTCACGGCCGATGGCGGTGGCGTTTTCCACGACGGCCCCGACCCGGCCCAACTGCTGCACAACACCTTCTACCAGAACGACGCGATCAGTGATGGCGGCGCGGTCTACCGGCAAAGTGGCAGCGGTGCGCTGGCTATTCGTAGCAACATTTTCCAGAACAACGATGCCCTCAACGGCGATGCCATTTACGCGCCTGTCGGTACCGTTGAAGATTACAACTACTTCTACGGACAACTGACTGCGCTGGCCGGTGGCATAACCCCTGGCGCGAACTCCAACAATCAGGGCACGGTCGGCACGCCGCCCGGTTTGCTCGATCCGGCAAACGGCAATTTCCACTTGAGCAATGACGCCCCGGCCGCCGATAATGGCGACCCCCTTTCACCGATCACCAGCGACTTTGATGACGAAACGCGCCCCTCTAACCAGGGGCCAGACGTGGGTGCAGACGAAGTGGCCGGCTGCCGTGCCGAGTTGAATGGTGTTATTTACGGCAGCATCCAGGCAGCGATGGATCATGCCCAACCCGGCGATCTGATCCGGGTAGCGGGTATTTGCAGTGGTGTGCATCTCTATGATACCGGCGGCCCGGCCGGTGGCTGCCGTGGCGATACCGGCGAAATTATGACCACAGTCCACATCACCCAAAACGTCATTTTGCAGGGTGGCTGGGATGAAAATTTTGAAACACAAGGCGAAGAGATCACCGTGCTGGATGCAGCCGGTTTGGGGCGGGTCATCTATGTTGCGCCGGGTATCACAGCGACCGTAGAAAGTTTCCACATTGTCAACGGTGCATTGAGCGGCACAAATGGCAACGGCGCGGGCATTTGCATTGACAACGCCGAGCCGACCATCCGCTATAACCATTTCATCACCCATACGGCCACACGTGGCGCTGCCGTATACAGCGTGAACAGCGCGGCTCTTATTGACGGCAATCGCATCTTCAACAGCCAGGCCTCACAGCATGGCGGCGGCGTTTATGTGGCGGGCACGGCCGTTTCCCTTTTCAACAACTTTATCTACTCCAACACAGCCAACACCAACGGCGGTGGCATCTACAGCGAGAGCGGCAATCATCTCTTCTGGCACAACACGGTTGTTGCCAACGAAGCCGCCCAGGGCGCGGGTGCGTATGTGGCCGCAGGCGCGCCCCAGTTCCGCAGTTCCATCTTCCTGAACAATAATGCTCCCTCTGCCCCCAACACCGATGGCGTTCACGGGGCCACCGGCTCCGCGCCAACCGTAAACTTCAGCGACTTTTTTGGACAGCAGGTGAATTTAGGCGGCACGGCCGTTGGCGCTAACAACCTCACCGTAGACCCCCTGCTCTCCCAGGCCCTCACCCTCACCCTGGCCTCGCCCATGCTGGACGCAGGCGACCCGGCGCTGACGCTGGATCACGATTTTGAAGTTGATTTACGGCCGTCTCACCTCGGTTTTGACATCGGCGCCGATGAAATTGCCGGTTGCGTGGCCCGCAATCTGGCCGCACCAGATGTCATTTACGGCAGCTTGCAACGTGCCGTAGACGTAGCAGCAAACAACGACACCATTCAAGTGGATGGCGTTTGCCTCAATGCCCGCGCTCACCCGGACAGCGGCGGCAGTGTGCAAAACCTGTTTGTTGACAAGCCGCTCACCATAGACGGCGATTGGGAATCTGACCTGGTACTCAACACCGAACTCACCGCCACCCTGAATGCCCTGGGTAACGGCCGTGTCCTCTACGTGTCCGCCTCCGGCGCGCTCACCCTCACCAACATCCACCTCTTCAACGGCGATGCTGCCGGGGCAGGATTAAGTGAACATGGCGGTGGTATCTACAATGCAGGTACACTCTGGCTAGATAATGTGGTTGTGCTGGCCAACATTGCCACCAACGGCGGCGGTATTTATAACCTGGGCGACCTGACCGTTCGCCTCAGTTTTGTGCAGGAAAATATCGCCGGGCAGGGTGGTGGCGTTTATAACAATGGCGGTACGGCCGTTTTCACCGACAAAAACCGCATCTCCAACAACAGCGTCACCGGCAGCGGCGGCGGTGTGCATCAGGCCAACGGCGACTTGTGGCTGGACGGCAACCGCATCTACGAAAACGCCGCCCCCGTGGGCAACGGCGGCGGCGTCTATTTGGCCGGTGGCACGGCCAACGAAGTTGCCGTGCGCAACAACTTCATCTACCAAAACAGTGCGTTTCGTGGCGGCGGCCTCTATAACCACAACACCGACGCCCCCATCTGGCACAACACCTTCTACGTCAACACCGCCACCAACACCCCCAACCAACAGGGCGGCGGCATTTATAGCGCCACCGGCCAGCCGGTACTCATTCGCAGCAACATCGTCCATGCCAATCAGGGTTCCGGCATCCACGTCACCGGGCAAGCCAGCCCCGACATTGATTTCAACAATGTGGTAGACAATCTGGCCAACGGCGTACCGGCCGATTACACCGGCACGGCCAGCGCCGGGTCAAACGACATCAGCATCTCGCCCGATTATGTGAGCGCGGTGTTGGGCGACTTACACCTGCGCAGCTACTCGGCCGGGGTGGATGATGGCGATCCGGCCGTACCCTTCGCCAACGACATTGATGGCGATCTGCGCCCCACCAACGGCGGCCCAGATCGCGGCGCAGACGAGATCAACTCCTGTCTCATCCGCGTCATATACCCTGCCGGAACAGAAAACCTCTTTGGCGTTTTGCAGGATGCCATTGACTTTGCCGAAGCCATTCCTTTACCGGATGATGCGCTGCCATCTATTGAAATGGCGCGAGGTGAATGTAGCGGCGTGAAGCTGGACAGCGGCAGCAATACCTGGCAGGTTGGCTCCGTTCATCGCGACCTGGTGTTTGAAGGTTCACTGCGCCGGTTGGATTTCCAATATGTGGGCGACTACACCAGCGAGGATGTAGGCACGCTGAGTACGATCATCAATGCGGAGGGCGACGGCCGTGCCATCTACATTCACGACAACGCCGACCCCACCTTCACCCACATCGCCTTTGTGAATGGTAACGCGGCCCCGGCCGGCGGCGGCGCCAACGGCGGCGCGATTTTGGTGCCTGGCAATGGCAGCGTGCAGTTGTTCACCACCTATGTTTGCGAGAGTACGGCCACCAACGGCGGCGGTATCTATTTGAGCGCCACCTCCGGCGCAGGTCGAGAGAACTTCATCACTGGCTCCACCATGGGCGAATGTTGGCCCGCTTACGTGGAAGAAGATGACGATGGCAGCGTCTTGTTTGCGTTGCTACTCCCCTTTCTGGGCAACAGCGCCAGCGGCAGCGGCGGCGGCATCTACAACAGTGGTGAATTGAACATGACTGATGTGGCTATGTATGTCAACGACGCCGGGCAAAATGGCGGTGCGGTTTACAACACGGCCGACAACCTGCGCATCATCAACGGGTTGTTTTATAGCAACACGGCCGTGACCAACGGCGGCGGCATCTTCAACACCGGCAGC
Source organism: uncultured Ardenticatenaceae bacterium (assembly GCA_964467705.1). GTDB lineage: Bacteria > Chloroflexota > Anaerolineae > Promineifilales > Promineifilaceae > CAADGU01. The sequence continues at coordinate 16,793 of CAYXUZ010000076.1, forward strand.
AACCTGTCTCTTTACCACAACACCCTCACCGAAAACAGTGCCCAAAATGGCAACGGTGGCGGTATCCGCAATGAGGGCAGTGGCTTCATTCTCAACAGCAGCATCATAGACAGCAACCTGGCCCCCAACGGCAGCGGCAGCGGTCTGAGTATGCCCGGTGGTCTCGGCCCCACCCTGGCCTATAACAACTTCTTCAACAATGATTCCACCGTTGGTTTCGGTACAAACCAGGTAAGCGGCGACCCTGACCTGCGCGGTTTCTATCCGGTCATCCCGCCGATGGATTCACCCGTCATTGATGAGGCGGACCCCGCTCTGTTAACTCCCGGTGTGCCTGTACCTGGTGGTGGGTTCTACCCCATTGACTTTGATGCTCGTTTGGTGGAACGGCCGGATGGCGGCACCGACCATCTGGGCACACGCGCCTCTGATGTGGGCGCCATTGAGTGGTGGAAAGATTTTGGCTGCACCGTCACCCCCACACCACAGCAGCAAACCGTCTCACCCGGCAATCAGGTCGAATACATCTTCTACGTTACCAACACCGGCTACCCCTACCCACCAAGCGACTTCCGCCATGGCTTCATTGACACCATTGTCATCTCCCTGACCACCAGCGCCGGTTGGGGCAGCCTGCAAGGTGGGGATGTGCAAACCTTTGTAGATATGGAATGGGATGAAACCCGCCCGGTCACATTGACCGTCACCGCCCCCACCGATGCCCAAAATGGGCAGTTGGACACATCCATCATTCAGTGCCAGTCACAGAGCCGTCCTGACCGTACCAACGAAGGGCAAGCCAACACCTTTGTCGGGCTGGTTTCCGGCGTTATTATTTACCCGGCTTATACCGACGCCGCCCAACCGGGAGATGTGCTGACCTTTACGCACACGGTGGAAAATATCGGCAATGACACGCATACCTTCAACATACTTCCCAGTGCCGGTATTCGCCACGCCAGCGCGGTGCTGCTGGAAAATGGGCAGCCGGTCAGCCAGACGGTGGCAACGCTGGCGCGCAACCAGACCAGGGACGTTTTGCTGGAAGTGACTATCCTGGATACTGCCTTACGCGGGGAAGAGGCAAATCCCGGTGTGGTGGCGGTGCAGGTGGATGACCCGCTCAATTCGGGCGCCGTGCAAAACGACATTCTGATCTTGGGCGAACCCGGCCCGCGTTATGTGGCTCCCGGCGGCCAGAACACCAACAATAATTGCCGCGTTCCCGCCATTCCTTGCGGTACCATTCAACATGCCATTTACGCGGCCGAGCCGGGCGATGACATCTTTGTGGCCCAAGGCACGTATACCGATTTCTCCTCGGAGATCATAAGCGGCACGACTTTTGTGCAAAATGTGGTCATCAGCAAATCGGTGAACATCTACGGCGGCTACAGTACGTTGGATGATTTCACCACGCAATACCCTATCACCCAGACCACCCGGCTGGATGGCGAAGGGCTGCGGCGCGTGTTGTTCATTACGCCCGGCATTACGGTGACGTTGAGCGGCCTGTTCATTGAAGGTGGCAATGCCTCGCAGCAAAGTGGCGCGCCGCTGTATGGCGGCGGCGTCTACAATGCCGGTGCAAACGTGACCATTACAGCCACTTTCTTCATCTCGAATGAGGCCAGTTTTGGCGGCGCACTTTACCAGAATGGCGGTTTGTTGGCCGTCAACAGTTCTGTCTTTGCCGGTAATGGTGATGCGTTTGTAGGTATTGATTACGGCGCGGGCGGTGGTGTTTATCTGGAGGCGACAACGGCCGTGCTGGAAAACAACACCTTCGTGGCCAACAGCGTGACCGGCGATGACAGCCCACAAGGGTATGGTGGCGCGGTGTATGCGGGCGATGCCGCCACATTGACCTCATTGAACAACATCTTCAGCCAAAACAGCGCCGCTAACACGGTGGGCACGGCCGTGTATGTAACTGCAACGGCCGTCATCACCAGTGACTACAATCTTTACTGGCTCAACGACGTCAACTTCATCACCGGTACCAACAGCCTGGTAGGCGAGCCGGACTTCCTGGATGCCTTCTTCCACCTATCTGCCTCCTCTCCGGCCAAAGACGCCGGGACGGAAGCCACCTCCCGTGGTTGGGCGGTGGATTATGACATCCAGCCGCGCATCCAGGGGCCAACCATTGACATGGGCGCGGATGAACGGGTGCAGATACCTTCCTTCACGTTGATACCGGTGACGGCAACGGCCGTGATCACCGCCGGACAACCCTACACCTACCGACACCTGCTCACCAACACCGGCGACCCTACCGACAGCTACACCCTCAGCCTGCTCAACCAGGAAGTGACTCCTGGCGGCAACTGGAACGTGGTGATGACGCCTCCGGCCAATACCGGCCTGCTGGCAACCGACGAAAGCATCACCATCACCCTGGTCATTTCGGGCAATGTGGCCGGTTCCATCCTGCGCTCCGTCATCACGGCT
>CAYXUZ010000076.1:19256-28721 GCA_964467705.1 uncultured Ardenticatenaceae bacterium
CCCGCTGATGGCTACGGCCACCGATACCACTACCGTCCGCTTTGACCCCGATGTGGATATTGAAGCAGACGAGAGCGGTTCAACCGCACCGGCCGTGCCCATTGTCTACAGCCATTGGCTGACCAATACGGGCAATGGCCTGGATCGCTTTGCCTTGCAGGTGGTGGATGCTGTCCCCGCTGGATGGGGCGTGACCATTGCGCCCACGCAAACGGGTTTCCTGGCCCCCAACGAAGATATGCTCTTTACGGTCAGTGTGACGCCGCCGCCCGGCACGCCGCCCAGCGTGGTGCATCAGGTACAGGTGGAAGCGGCCTCGCTCAACACGTTGGGCATTCCGGCGACGGATACACTGACGGACACAACAACCGTGCTGGAAGCGCGGGGCCTGCTGCTGCTGCCCGCTATGCAGACACAAAATGTGCCGGATAACAGCACGGCCGTTTTCCTGCACACCCTCCAAAATACCGGCAATATCACCGATACGGCCAACCTGACCATCAGCGGTGTTCCGGCCAGTTGGGTAGTGTCGGTGGAACCGGCCAGTGTCCAGCTAGACCCGGTGGAGACCGTCCCTGTGACGGTGACGGTGACTGTGCCGCCGGATGTGGGCGGCATCAGCCACACCAGCCTAGTGACGGCGACGATGGCGGGTGATCCGGCGGTGCGGGCGACGGCCGTAGACACCACCACCGTACTCACTCTGCCCGGCGTCGTCATCGAACCGGATGACATGACCGTGACCGATCCTGGTCTGACCGTCCTCTACTTCCACACCGTGACCAATACCGGCAACGGCCCGGAGACCTTTGACTTGAGCTATGTGAATACGCTCACCTGGACAACTACCGTTTTCCCGATTTCGGTGACGTTGGATGTTGATGAATCGGCACAGGTGCAGGTGGCTGTGATTGTACCGCCGGAAGCAGTGCCCGATTCACCCAATATCACCACCGTCACCGCCCGTTCGCGTAGCAACCCGGACGTGTTTGACACGGCCATTGACGAAACGCGCATCCGGCAAGACCACAGCCTCATCTTCACTCCCAACCTCACCGGCACAGTTGATCCGGGCAATTGGATTGGTTATACCCATTGGTTGACGAATACGGGCAATGGCACAGATAACTTCATGATCACGGCCGTGACTGAAAATGGCTGGCAAACCATCACACCGCCAACGGCCGTGACGCTGCCGCCGGGGGCCGGTGTGCAGGTGGCAGTCTCGCTGCTGGCGCCCATTGGTGCAGCCGGCCGCACCGAAATCATGACGGTAACGGCTACATCGCTCATCAGCCCCACCGCCACCGCCTTTGTGATTGACACCACCAACGTTACTGGTACGGCCGGGCAACTGGGCGTGGCAATTGACCCAGATCGGGCCGGTTCTGGCAGTCCGGGTGATACGCTCTTCTATCTGCACACCATCACCAACACCGGCACCATTGCCGAAGAGTTCCTCTTGAGCGTGGCCTCGGCCGGTGGTTGGGCGGCGGGCGTTGCGCCTGATTCCATCGTCCTCAGTGCGGGCGAAACGGCTTCGGTGCAGGTAACGACGACCATTCCGCTGACGGCCGGTGTGGGCAGTAGCGATGTGGCCACGGTGACGGCACGCTCGCAAACAGATGCCAGCGTCTCCGACACGGCCCAGGACACAACCACCGTGACTGGCGCGCAAACCTACGGCGTGATCATTGCTCCGGATAATGTGGGTACGGCCGACGCGGGCAACACGATTACCTACACCCATTGGGTGACGAACACAGGTAACGGTACAGACACATTCAGCATAACCAGTGTGAGTGATCACGGCTGGTTGACGCCTGACCCCGCGCCGGTGACGCTGGCGGCCGGTGCGTCTACTCAGATTGTGGTCACGCTGACGGTGCCGGCGGCAGCCATCACCACGACGGATGTGATGACGGTCACGGCCGTGTCCATCAATGACCCCACCGCCACCGACAGCGCCACGGATACGACCAATGTCAATGGCGTGTCGGGCACGTTGGGCGTTTTGCTGGAACCGGACAACACGGCCGTGGCCGCCCCCGGTGATGTGGTGCAATACCAGCACTGGCTGACGAACACGGGCACGATTACGGATGATTATGAGATGACGGCCGTGTCCAGCCAGGGTTGGACGATTGTCACCGTTCCGGCGTCCGGCAGTTTTGTCCGGGTAGGCCCCGGCGATGCTGTCAGCGTCATTGCGCGGGTGACAGTGCCCGGCACGGCGACAGATGGGACGATAGATGTGACAACGGTGACGGCCGTGTCCCTCTCCGATAACAGCATTCAAGACCTGGCCAGAGATACCACCACCGTCCAGGTGGAGATTGCGCCGCCAACGGTCTATCTGCCCATCATCCTGAAGCCATCCACCACACCACCGACACCCACACCTACCGGTACACCCGGTACGCCAACGCCCACACCCACCGGCACGCCGACGACGCCTACGCCATCACCCACGCCTTGCTCGCCACCGACCGGCATTGACCTGATTGTGACGCAGATTCAGGTGGTTCCCGGCGCACCCACATCCGGCCAACCGGCCACCATATACGTGACCATCCGCAACCAGGGCACACAAAATGTACCCTTTGGCAACAACTTCTTCCTGGACTTCTATGTAGATCGGGCGCCGCAGCCGTACCTGGTGGGAGATATTGTCTGGGGTATTCAGGGTGCGGATATGACGGCCGGAACCAGCCGCACCTATGAAGGGCAATACACCTTTGGCGGCGGTGCGCACCAGCTATGGGCGCAGGTAGACACTGACCGGCATGTGAACGAGTGTCCGAATGAGCATAACAACACCTTTGGCCCGGTGACTATCACCGTGTCCGGCACAGTCCTGGATGGCGCAGCGGTGCAGCCGCAATATGGCCCACGCCAGACGCCGGAGCCAATCATGCCCACCGGCACACCGCAGTTTGAACCGCGCCCAACGCAGCCGCCCACGGCCACACCCACACTTCCGTCTTTCACTCCCACACCGGAGGCCACGTCCATGCCGGAAGCCACACCTACCCTGCCGCCGCCGGATAATGAGGAGGCAGTGCCGACAGCCACACCGACGCCATAACAACAAAAAAGGGTGGCCACAAATCTGTGACCACCCTTTTTTATTACCGATAACCGCTTACTTGATGATGACTTGCACCAACGGCCGTCGCCCCGTCTCCGAATAGAGATAACGGGTAATGGCATCCTCGATCTTGGTACTGAGTTTGCCGCTGCCGTTTTCCTTGTGCAGTTTGATCACCCGGTCAATCGTCTCTTTGGCTCCATCCACAATTTCCGCGCCGTCGCGCATATCCAGAAAGCCGCGTGACAGGATTTCCGGTTCACCGGTCATGGCGCCATTCCCGTTCAGGGTAAGGAAGGCAAAGAAGACGCCGCTTTGCGCCAGCAGTTCACGGTCGCGCAGCACCGGCCAATCCACCTCGCCCACGCTGCCGCCATCTACAAATATGTAGCCACCCTTCAGCCGGGGCAGGATGGTCATGTTATCCTGGCTCAGTTCGAGCGGTGTGCCATTTTCGATGACGGCGATGTTTTCACGAGGGATGCCCAATTCTTGCGCCAGGACGCCATGTTGTTTCAGGTGGCGCAGTTCACCATGAACGGGCACCAGATATTTAGGGCGCACCAGGTTGATCATCAACTTCATCTCTTCCTGGCTGGCGTGGCCGGAGACGTGTACGTCGGCGATGCCTTCATACAGTACATTTGCGCCGCGCCGCAGCAGTTGGTTGATGGTGCGAAACACGAGTTCTTCGTTGCCGGGAATGGCGTGGGCGGAAAAGACCACCGTGTCTCCTTCCTGAATTTGCAGCCGGTTATGGCGGCCACGCGCCAGTTTACCCATCACCGCCGACGGCTCACCCTGTGAGCCGGTGGCCATGATAGCCACCCGGTGTGGCGGCAGGGAGGTGGCGTCTTCGATGTCAATGAGGATCGCTTCGTCAATTTCCAGGTAGCCCAGGCGTTGGGCGATTTTGACGTTTTCACGCATGGAGCGACCGGTGATGGCCAGGTAACGGCCGTGTTTCACACACATATTCGCCACCTGCTGGATGCGCGAGATAAGCGAGGCAAAGGTCGCCACGATGATGCGCCCCTGGGCGTGGCGGAACATATTGTCAAACGCCTTTTCAATCTCTTTTTCTGATTTAGTCCAGCCGGGGCGGGTGGCATTGGTGCTGTCCGCCAGCAGCGCCAGCACGCCGCGCTCGGAGAATTCGGCCAGCTTGGCGAAGTCCGGCGGCCAGCCATCGGAGGGTGTATGGTCAAATTTGTAATCGCCGGTATGCACAATCAGCCCGGCGGGGGTGGTGATGCCAAAGCCCACGCAGTCGGGGATGCTGTGAGCCACATGGAAAGGTTCAATGGTGAAGTGGCGGCCTAAGTGAAATTTGTCGCCCGCTTCAATGGTGTGCATCTCGATCTGGTTGTGCAGCCCACCCTGGCGCAGCTTCACTTCGGTGAGGCCGGCCGTGAGCGGGGTGGCGTAGATGGGCGCTTTGATGTCTTGCATCACGTGGGGCACCGCGCCAATATGGTCTTCGTGCCCATGGGTGATGAGGACGGCCAGGATATTATCCAGCCGTTCTTTGAGATAGGAATAGTCGGGGATGATGGCGTCTACGCCAAGCATGTCGTTTTCGGGAAACATGATACCGGCGTCAACGACGACGATTTCATCTTCATACTCGATAGCGGTCATGTTCTTGCCGATTTCGCCACATCCGCCTAAAGGGATAATGCGTACTTTAGGGTGCATAGGTTCTCCTGAGGCCGTAATCTGTGTCAGGTGTCAGGTGTCAGGTGATATGTGACACTTGATACATGACACGAAAAAAGCCTCTTATAAAAATTGTGTTTAATAAAAATGGTCTTTACCGGCAAGTCTGGGCGGAGGCCATCACCACCAGGATAGTGGTGGTTGGGTGGGCGTCCGCCTTATACGCGCAATACGAGCCAGGCGATAAATATCAACAGAATCATAAAAACGGCCAGGAATCCGGTGTACAGCCAGAGGAAGGAGCGGTAGGGTTGGGTGGGGGCGTAGTAGGCGTGGGGTACGGCCGTGTCGGCCACCCCTTTGCTTTCTGCCTGCCCATACTGAATGACCACCGCCGAAATGTTATCCTCACCGCCGCGCTGCCGCGCCATTTGTGTCAGCAAATCGGCGGCTTCATCTGGGGGCTTTTGGCCGAGGATGTCATTGATTTCCCTATCGCTCACATGCCGCGTCAGGCCATCGGAACAAAGCAAAATGGTGTCTCCGGGCAGCAGCGTCAGCGTAAACAGATCGATCTTCGGTTTGTTTTCTGACCCCAGACTGTAGAGGATCACATTTTTGCGGGGATGGGACTCGGCTTCGGCCTCGGTAATGGCCCCTTCTTCCAGCAGTTTGGCGACCAGACTCTGGTCTCTTGTAATTTGTTGTATTAGTCCATTTCGCCAATGATAAGCCCGGCTGTCGCCGACATTGCCGATAAAGACCTGATTTTCTTTTAATACGGCCGTGACCATCGTGGTGGCCATGCGGCTGTTGTTGTTGCGTTCAGCTACAAGCTGGCGCAGGTCGCTGTTGGCGGCCTGCATGGCATCCAGCAAACGACGGCCCCAATCCGGTTCTTCACTGTTCTCCACAAAGTGCGCGATCATGCGTTCGCTGGCGAAGTGGCTGGCGACCTCGCCAGCATCCGCGCCGCCGACGCCATCGGCTACCAGATAAATCCACCCATTTTGTGCTAAATCTTGTGAATCAACCGGCTCCCGACAGGCGACGTAATCTTCATTGTGTTCCCGAACAAGTCCGGTATCTGTCGTTAAATGGGCTGTTATTTGCCCAGGTTCTGCCATGCCAGAAACTATATACACAAATGGGCCGGAGGGCAACCCTTACTTCGGTGGGGATCATGTAAGATGGGGTGATGGGGTGAGGTGGTAGGGTGGGGAAGCGGAAGAGGTAATAGGCCGTCGTATGAGCGGTAGTGGTAGGGTAATGATGGGAGATAGTATTTTCATCAGCACGGCCGCAGCCGAAAACTCCCTACCCTATGTCAGCCAGACACGGATCGCTACATCATTGTCTGGCAGCAGCGGCACGGTATACGGCTTCACCGGGGAGGAATATGATGCTGCTACCGGCCTCGTTTACCTGCGTGCCCGTTATTACAACCCTTATCTTAACCAGTTCCAGTCGAGGGACCCATTCCCTGGAGATACAACGTTGCCAGCGTCGCAGAATGGCTATAGCTATGTTCACAATAATCCTGTTAATTATACCGACCCAAGTGGATTGTGTGCAGAAGTTGGCGATGAGGCTTGCTGGGCATTAGCAGAACACCTTTGGCTAAATGGACATGGCTCACTCAGAGAATTAGGAGTAATGGATTATCGTGATTTAGATTTGCTCAGAACATATGCCAGTTGTGCTTCTGATTCAGTATTTACTGGAACCCATCCTGTAGTCAAAGCGAGAGCTTATGGGATGATCAGCGAACTGGCAAGGCAAGGTCACCTCATAAGTGATAATCCCGCCGATGTTGTTTCACAAGGTTATCGGACACCAGAAGCTGCGCACCGATTCAGTACCTCTTACCATCTCTTTTATGGGTTTATCGATTAGGAGGTTTTAGGATGTTATCCCACAGACCTCGATGGTAACATTTGGAGCGATCCGGCTAGAGATTTCCTTTATACATTTGCCTGCTTGAGCTCGTCAACATTAACCCGACCTGCAAACTTGTGTAGTCCTAGAGCCAAGTGGGCTATAGAAAATGCACAAAGAGGTGAAGGGTCAAATTATTCCTGTGGTATAGTCAATTGCGGATTTTCCTATGCACAAGAAGGATATCCACCAGGCGACCCACGCCGTTTACCAAATTCAGACGATGTGCCGGTGAGCAATCATGTGTATGGGCTGGCCGTAGACATCGTTGGCTGGTGGTCGGATGACCCAGATGATATATGGGGTTCGCCAATAACCAGCATTGCCACACAGTTTCGCTTAGATCGGCCGTTTACCAAGGCGTATGTAGCCAGAGAAAATGCAAGATTACAAGAAAGAGATGCAGGAACAACATTGCAAGCAGAATTTTGGCACTTTGAGCCAATAGACATTGAGCGTTATCGTTAGCGAGTCGAGGGCATGCTATGACAAAAATCAAATTGTGGGGAATCGTAATTTTGTTGGTTGTGGGTGCTGGTGCGACTTATTACTGGGTTGCCCAGGTGATCACATCCCCTCCCTGTGATTCTTTGGGGGTTCCCAGATTTTACCCAGGTGGATTACACGATGCTGTCATCTATAAAGGTTCCATTGTGTTGGAATCACCTCACCTGGGAGTGGAGAGATTACGACGTTGGCAATCCTTAACAATCAATCATGAGGGGTTATGGATTGCTACAACAAGACTGATACGTATTGAAAATGGAGAAGCATCATTCCAATACAGCTATAGAGACACACGACAGAAAGAGGCTACGACATGCTCTTTTCACCTTACGTTAGAAGAAGTAACATCGCTTCCAGAAAAAGATGAGGGATTTACCACGCAGAATCCCGAAAGTTTGCGGCCCTTTCTGCTCCGACCAGAAGAACTAAATGGGCAGTGGATATTGGATTCCTTCAAGGAAATTACACATGACTTACCAAGTGGAATGTCAGAATTAAGCGATGAAATTCCATACGAAGACAGGATTTGGGCTAGTTTAGAAAAAGAATCGTCGGGTTATAGAATGGGGCAAGATATCCGGATTTATGCAACAGAAGAGGATGCGGTGGATATCTTTGAAGCAGAATATTATCCTGACACGAGGTTCAATGCGGTAAATCTTCCAGATGAAATTACCTTTCAGCCCGTTTCGGAGAACTATATTCTAGGCTGTACATTGTTGCCAGCAGACGGCCGTTGGTGTTACTTCAAAGAACAATATGGGCGATACATTGTTTCGATTCATGTTCCGATTGACGGAAAATCAGTCACTTTGCAAGATTGGGAAAATATGAGCCGTTTAATCGAAACCAAGTTAACCCATCATGTTGATAGTGAGCGATAAGTTAAGGCTTAAGTCTCCCCGTGCCACGCCTTATCTGTACCAGTGACGGTGGTAGTAGTCGCACCTGAACAACTCCATCCGTTTCGTTTTCTTACACATCCAGCGTCACGCATCAACAGACCAATGGAATAAAAGATAACGAACTTGACAACGGCCGTCCTACTACCTACCATACTCATTAACCCCCTGTTGTGTCGAGGTCTTTCCCGACCCTGCTTTGGCACCACCCCTGCTCTGATGCGGTCTTTTTGGGTTGGTGTGGCCGGTGTTACCACCGCGCCATATTTGTTTGTCAGTCACCGGCCCGTTTTCTGTCGCTGGTCGCCTGGCTTTTGGGTGGTATTGTTCCCCGGCGTACCCAGGTGGCCGGGAGACGCGCCAGGTTCAGGCCGTATTCCCCCCAGCGGCGACGGCGAATGAAAGCGAGTAGCGAATTTAGGTTGCTCATTCGTTTGTTGCTTTCATTTGGTGGGGTACAGTTATCGCCTGACCAGCAGCGGTGTTGTCTCGACCAGCGATAACATTCTCATCAGCACTGATTGGGCTGAAGAAACCGTTCCTGATGTGGTTTACCATGCCGAAAGTGAAAGGTACCTGGTGGCCTGGTAGCAAAATGGGGATGTGTACAGCCGGGGTGTGTTGCCCAATGGTACCGTTGCCGGGAGTGCCACCACCATTGCCAGTACCACCCAGTTGGAGACCAATGCCCGCCTGACACTGGATGGAGAGGAGGTATTGGCCGTCTGGCAGCGGCAGAATACGGGCAGCGGCTATGACCTCTACGCCCGCACCCTGGATACGAATGGCTTGCCCGATGGTACCCCCTTTGTCATTCAGGAAACGGCCGGGAATCAACAAAACGTGGCCGTCGCTGCCGGCAGCAGCCAGCGTACACAGCTGGCCTGGCAGGATGACCGCGAAGGCGGCTGGGACTTATTCGCCGCCTCGCTTGATCGCCGCTACCAGGTGACCCACATTCAGTATGAGTACGACCCGCTCTACCGGTTGACTGATGCTGACTACAGCGGGGACATCGCCGCCAGTTATGATTATGCCTATGATGCGGTAGGCAATATGACCGCCTACACCGAAACGGTGGGGGCACAGACGCGCATTGTTAACCAGACGTTTAATGAAGCCAACCAGTTGATCACATCCACCGATACCGAACTGGGTACCAGCAGTTTTTACTACGATGACAACGGTAATCTGGTTGAGTACTGGGAACCACTTCATCCCATACCATCCATGATGTATTTCTACAACCAGCGCAACCTGTTGGTGAAGGTGGAACAACCCGTTGACCATGTGCCCAACTTACCCATTGCCAATTATAATGGCCTAAAGAATTAGGACAGAAAAAACAGCGACTTTAAGGTAGACTGG
>CAYXUZ010000077.1:0-28151 GCA_964467705.1 uncultured Ardenticatenaceae bacterium
TCGCCGCCCAGGTAGTATTGCAGCAAGTTCGTTTCGCCAAAATCGCCAAACACTTCGTCTCCAATTGCCAATTCAAAGATGACAAATTCGGAACCAATGAGAGCGATCTCGTAATTGCCTACACTGCCTTCATACCCGGTAATAGCAAAGTAGTAATTGCCATCTTCCGGCACTTCAAACTCCATCCATTCCAGGCCGGTAGAGGCGTCCACTTCGTCAAGCAGTTCGTCGGTATCGTCGTTATAGAGTGAAATAACCAGATCAAACTCAGTTTCCACCGGGTCGGCAATGACCGTGACAAAGTCGCCTTCTAAGGCATTGAAGGGGAAGGCGTGTTCACCTTCTTCTTCAAGTTCATCGGTAGCGAAGAAGGCCGTATTGGTTTGGGCGTTGTTGGTAAAGGTGACCAATACTTCATAGTCACCGCCGGTGCCATCAAAGCTGGAAACGGTGACACTATACAGGCCGTCTTCAGGAATGCGCACCACGGGAATAAATTCGGTGCCAAAAGAGACGTCCGTGGGTTCGCCGACCAGTGAATCACCGTTGGCATCCACAACATCAATAACTACGTCCAGGTCATCATCCAATGGGGTAACGGTGATGTTGACCAGGTCATCTGTCAGAGCGGAGAAAGTCCAGACGGCCGTTTCGTCACCGGCCAGTGCGCTCTCAATGGGTTCGCCAATGACCACATCACCTGCGGCTGTGCCGCCACTGCTGCCACTGCCTGCTTCCAAAACAGAAATGGTATAGTCACCTGTACCCCCGGCAAACCCTGTGACGACAATGGTGTAGCTGCCAGGAGCGGGGAATTCCAATCCTTCAATCGTTTCCGTATCAAAGCTGTTATCCAGTGCCCCACCAATGACAGAAGCGCCGTTTTCATCCAGCACATCTACAACCACATCCAGGTCGCCGGTCGGTTCCACAATGATGTCTACCACTTCGCCTTCTAAAGCGATGTAGCTCCAGGCATCGCCAGCTTCATCTTCGACAGCATCTTCAATCACATCACCGGGCAATAAGAAACCAGCCGATGTACCTGTCTCGGTGGCGCCAGTAATATCGGTATCGGTAGGTGTCATAGCCACAGCGGGGGTGCTGAGCGAGATTGTTTCGAGCATTTCATCAAAGATGGAAAGATATTGTTCTTCGCCATCGGCTCTGGTACCGGCGAAGATGAGTAACATGCGGTTGTTGTCTGGGTCGGCCAGAGTGGCTATTTTAATCAGCCCTTCTTCCCCATCGGCGACAACATCGTACACGGCCGTTGCCCCCTCAAAGCCTGCAATTGTCACGGCGACCGCTTCCTCACGTGGCGTGAAGGTCATTTCTTCCTCGGTACCGCTCATAGCAGTAAAGAGGCTGGAAAAGGCATTGAGGACAGCAACCGGGTCATTCGGGTCGCCTTCTGTTACCATGAAGGCCAATATATCCAGCGGCAAATTCATCATCTGCACAATCATGCCATCTTGAATGGATACCTCGGTGCTGTTCAAGACCTCTTCATCCGTAGCCAGCCGCAGACTGCCATCGTCTTGCTCAGCCATGACCCAACCGGCCGGGTGGCTGATGGTGACGCCCAGGTTTTCGTTGGTCAGTTCTTCAAAGCTGACTTCCGGCTCAGACGTGGCTGTTGGTTCTGGTGTGGCCGTTGGTTCTGGTGTATTGGTGGGCGCCGGTGTGTCAGTGGGCGGCGGTGGTGGTGTGTTGGTCGGGGGGGCCGGTGTGTCAGTGTTGGCAGGTGCGGCCGTAGCCGTTGGCGCAGTTTCTTCTTCGCCGCCGCCGCAAGCTGCCAGCAGCCCCAACGCCGCTAACAAAGCAAAAATCATTAACAATCGGTACATTTGTTTCATGCAAAATCTCCTCACTTTTTGTGTTTTAGAATTGGTGTGCTTTTTAATGATGGGGACGGTAAACACCGCCTATTCTACAATGCTTGCGTAAATTAGCATAGCGCCCCGGTACTGTCTATAGGACTATTGACCGGGTTTAATCCACAGAGGCGACCATCAGCGCCAACTGCCAGTTTCATGTTAACCTACCATCCCTGGGGCAGCACGGCAATACCGGCAAATATCAGGATAAAGACGCCCAGGATAATAAGGGTGTAACTGCGGAATCTCGTGGTGTCGTCGGCGTTGCGCCAGCGGCGGGACATGTGCGCCACCGCCACCGCCAGGATCATGGTGAAGGCGTGTTCGGCGCGGAAACGCACCAGCCCTACATCCAGCCAGCCCCAAATAAAGAGGATCAGGCCTAGTAGAAACTGCAAATCCATCAGCCCCACAAAACCGCTCATTAGCCCTCTGTCCATGGGTTGAAAGCTGCTTTTGCGTAGCCATCTAATCAAAAACTTGACGAAGGCGATAACGCCAACGACCACAATCAGCCAACGTGTCCATGAATGTAAAGTCAGAAGTATTTCCATATCGTTTTCCTTAAAGTTTCCTTACAGTAGTGATGTGTGTAATATGTTTGGTAGTGGTGGGTTTTGTACCCACCTGTGGGGCAACCACAAGGGTTGTCCCTACAGCGAACGGCCGTTTGGCAGAGAATAATAGTGCGTTACGGCCGTCTGTCAAACAAGACCTGACAGGTTTGGGAAAACCTGTCAGGTCTATGTTGTTATGGTGACATTTGGCAGGGGGAACACGGCCGTATGTCACTGTTAGCCCCCTACCCCATTTGCCATACTACCCGTAGAAAGAACTTGTAATCCGTGAGCCGTAAACCGTAATCGGTTCATGGATTACGGGTTACGGAGAAGGGGAGTTGAACCGTTAACAACCAGGTGTCAACGTGGTTTGATACCTGGTTTTGCATTTATCAGCCGCAGTGGTTTCCCACCCACTGCGGGCATTTAAGATCAAAATCCACAGATTGCACCGATTTCACAGATAAAAAATCTGTGGCATCTGTGTAATCTGTGGATCCTTTTCATAGGAGAACTTGAATGGCCACAGGAAGAATCGTTATTGACCTGGAACGATGTAAAGGATGTGAAATTTGCCGGGAAGCCTGTCCCCAAGATGTGATTGAATTCGCCGACAAATTGAATAAGAAAGGGTATTACCCGGCCATATTGGTAGACCCACACCACAACTGTACCGGCTGCGCTTTGTGCGCCGTCGTCTGCCCGGACGGGTGCATTACCGTCTTCCGGGATATTCCCCAAAAACCGGCCCGCGCCGTGCGGGAGGAGGTAGCCGCCCATGTCTAAGGAGTTACTTAAAGGCAATGTGGCCCTGGCGGAAGCGGCCGTGCGCGCTGGCTGCCAGGCTTATTTTGGTTATCCCATCACACCTCAGACTGAGCTTTTGGAGCATATGGCAAAGCGGATGGTGGAGCTAGATCGCGCCTTTTTGCAGGCAGAAAGTGAAGTGGCGGCCATCAACATGGTGTATGGCGCGGCCGCCGCCGGGGTGCGGGTGATGACTTCTTCCAGCAGTCCCGGCATCAGCCTGATGCAGGAAGGGTTTAGCTACATCGCCGGTTCGGAAGTTCCGGCAGTGATCATTGATGTGATGCGGGGCGGGCCGGGTCTGGGCAACATTCAGCCCAGCCAGGGCGACTATAACCAGGTGACAAAAACGGCCGGGCATGGCGATTTTCACCCCATTGTGCTGGCCCCGGCCACCGTACAGGAGGCGATTGACCTGACGGTGCTGGCCTTTGACCTGGCGGATAAGTACCTCACACTGGCCTTTGTGATCGCCGATGGCGCTATTGGGCAGATGATGGAACCGGCGGAACTGCCACCGATGCGGGAGTTGGCGGCACGGCCGTCGTGGGCACTCACAGGCGCAAACGGCCGTCAACCCAACCTGGTGAACTCGCTCTACATGGGCGCGGACGGGTTGGAAGAGCTGAACCTGCGCTTGCAGGCCAAATTGGCCACCATCCAGCAAAACGAAGTCCGCTATGAGACGCATCTGGTAGAGGACGCGGAAATTGTGTTGGTCGCTTTCGGCACGGCCGCACGGGTGGCGAAAACGGCCGTGCAGCACCTCCGCCGTGAAGGGATGCCCATTGGTCTCTTCCGCCCCATTACCCTCTGGCCCTTTCCCGAAGAAGAGTTGCGTGCCGTTGCCGAAAAGACGGCCGCCATGCTGGTGGTGGAAATGAACGCCGGGCAAATGCTGCATGATGTACAACGCATCGTCGGGCGTGGCCTGCCGGTGGAATTCCTGGGTCGCATGGGCGGGCAGATTCCCTTGCCGGAAGAGGTAGAGACGGCGGCGCGGGCTTTGTATGAGCGGGTGTTAGCGGACAATGGCGATTGGCTGCGGAATCCGTGAATCGTAAGCCGTAACCCGTTAGCCGTAAACCGTCATCGGATTACGGCTAACGGATTACGGATAACGGAGAAATAATGACCACTGAACTATTAGAAATATCCCCACAAGAAAAACTGATGTATGAACGGCCGGAGTCGTTGTGTGATGTGTATACCCATTACTGCCCCGGCTGTACGCATGGCACCGCCCACCGGCTAGTGGCCGAAGTGATTGATGAATTGGGCATCCGCGAAAAGACGATTCTGGTCTCCTCGGTGGGCTGTTCGGTCTTTTCGTATAACTACTTTGATGTGGATGCATGTGAGGCGGCGCACGGCCGTGCGCCAGCCATGGCCACGGGCGTCAAACGGGTGAACCCGGACAACATCGTCTTCACCTACCAGGGTGACGGCGATTTGGCCTCGATCGGCATTGGCGAAATCATCCACACCGCCGCCCGCGGCGAAAAAATCACCGTCATCTTTATCAACAATGCCATTTATGGCATGACCGGCGGGCAAATGGCCCCTACCTCTTTACCCGGACAGGTGACGACCTCTTCGCCATACGGCCGTAACGTCGCCACCACCGGCAGCCCCATGCACATGGCCGAACTGCTGGCTTCGCTGCCGGGCACGGCTTACGCGGCGCGGCGCAGTTTGCACGACGCCCGCCACGTCATCCAGGCCAAAAAAGCGGTTCGCACCGCCTTTGAAACGCAAATCATGGGCCTGGGCTTTAGCGTGGTGGAACTACTTTCCACCTGCCCCACCAACTGGGGCATGACCCCGGTGGAGTCACTGCATTGGGTGGAAGAAAACATGGTACCGGCTTATCCGCTGGGCGATTTTAAGGTAACACGGTAGAGACGTTGCACTGCAACGTCTCTACAGGGAGATACATATGACAACCCCATGGGCACAACGCTATGCGCAGCGAACGCAGCGCATGGGCAGCTCGGTCATCCGAGAATTATTGAAAATGACGGAACAGCCCGACCTGATTTCCTTTGCAGGTGGGCTGCCCGCGCCGGAACTGTTTCCGGTGGCGGAGTTTGAAGCGGCGGCGCAGCGGGTGCTGAAACTGCACGGCAGCAAGGCGCTGCAATACAGCACCACGGAAGGTTACCTGCCGCTGCGCGAGTTTATTGTGGAGAAGATGAGCCAGTATGGCATTCAGGCGTCGCCGGAGAATGTGCTGATCACCAGCGGCTCGCAGCAGGCGCTTGACCTGATCGGCAAGCTGATGATCAATTCCGGCGACCTGATTTTGACGGAAAACCCCACCTATTTGGGGGCGTTGCAGGCATGGCGGGCGTATCAGGCGGAGTTCACGGCCGTGCCCATTGATGACAACGGCATCCAGATTGACCTGCTGGAGGAGGCGCTTTGCGGCGGGCCAAAATTTATGTACATCCTGCCCAACTTCCAAAATCCGGGTGGCGTCACGCTGTCGTTGGAGCGGCGGCAGGCGTTGGTGGATATGGCTGACCGTTATGGCGTGCCCATCATCGAGGATGACCCGTATGGTGAACTGCGCTTTGAAGGCAGCCATTTGCCGCCGCTGGTGGTGCTGGACGCGGAAAAGTTAAACGGCCGTGCCCACAATGGCGACGAAGCGGGCTTTTTCCGCGGTAATGTCATCTACCTCAGCACCTTCTCCAAAACACTGGCCCCTGGCCTGCGGCTGGGCTGGATGGTCGCGCCCAAGTCGGTGATTCAACGGTGCGTGCAGGCCAAGCAGGGCATGGATTTGCACACCAGCAGCTTTGTGCAGATGGTGGCCTATGAGACGATCAAGGGAGATTTCCTGCCCCGGCACGTGCGCCGCATCCGCGAGGTGTACAAGGCACGGCGAGATGTGATGATCGGCACCATGCTGCGCCAGTTCCCGCCGGGCATCACCTGGACGTGGCCGGAAGGTGGCCTGTTCCTCTGGGTGACGCTGCCAGAGTGGATGGACGCCGCGGACATCCTGCCCAAGGCGATTGCCAAAAAGGTGGCCTTTGTGCCCGGCGCAGCCTTCTTCCCGGATGGCAGCGGGCACAATCATTTCCGGCTGAACTTTTCCAATGCGCAGCCGGAGATGATTGAAGAGGGCATCCGGCGATTGGGCCGGGTGCTGGCCGAAGAGCTGGAAGCGACGGCCGAGTTGGCGTATGCGTGATAAGTGGGACGCACCTTCGAGGTGCGTCCCACTTTACGGAGCGAAACATGGAAACCTCAATAATTTTTGCCGGATTTGGCGGGCAGGGGGTGTTGTTTGCCGGGCAGTTGTTGGCGTATGCGGGCATGGATGAGGGGCGGCACGTGACCTGGATTCCCTCTTATGGCCCGGAGATGCGCGGCGGTACGGCCAACTGCACAGTGATTGTGAGTGATGAGCCGGTGGGCGCGCCCATTGTGGCGCAGCCGGATGTGGCGGTGGTGCTAAACCAACCCTCGTTTGAGAAGTATGAACCCCTGGTGAAACCGGGGGGGCTGTTGGTGGTGAATAGTAGTATCGTCACGGCCGTGTCCACCCGCTCGGACATCAAAACAATTTATGTCCCGGCCAATGCGCTGGCGGAGGAGTATGGCACGCCGAAGATGATGAATGTGGCAGCGGTGGGGGCCTTGCTGGCACGACGGCCGTTCCTGCCGATTACGGCCGTGCAGCAAACTCTGGCGGCCCATTTACCCGCCAGTAAACAACATCTGGTGGAGGCGAATTTGCGGGTGTTGCAGGCGGGGTGGGAAACGGCGGTGGGGGAGGTAATGAGTGAGCGGTGAGCAGTGAGCGGTGAGCAGTGAACGGGAAGAGAGGGAAGAGCGAGACGGCCGTTTCATCTCTTCGCCCATTCGCCTTAAACCTCGTACAATTGGCACATGTCCCGGCGATTAGCTTTGTTGATTGGCAATGTGCATTACCAGGACGGCCGTCTCCATGCTCCTGTCTCTGGCAAAACGTTCACGGCGTTGGCGGATGCGTTGGAAGCGCCCACAGCCGGCGGTTTTGACGAGGTTTTTGTCTCTGTTAATAAACCGGCGGTGGAAGTCCAGTTAGCCATAGCGGAATTTTTGGAGGTGAGCCATTCCCCAGACGATGTGCTGTTGCTTTATTTTGCCGGACATGCTCTCCACCATCAGGCACGGCCGTACCTGGCCTGTGCCGACACTTTTACCGCCGGTTATCTGGACGCGACCGCGATTCAAGCCGATTATGTACGGCGGCGATTTTCACTCCACCCATCCCACCACAAACTGGTAATTCTGGATTGCAGTACATCGGCTTTGCTCGCTGGGGATGTGCTGCCCTCGGATGAGGGTTGGCTGGGGCAGGCGTTTCAGGCGGCGGGGGTACAGGTAGTAGCGGCGGCACGGCCGTATAGCCCAAATGTGCCCTATGCGTCAGCCCTGACGCCAGCTTTGGTGAATGCTTTGCGGTCAGGCCAGGCCCGTTTGAATGTGGCCGGATTGGCCGGTGCGGTAGCCTTATTAAACGAAATTGCCAGGCCGCTCATCCCTGAGCCGACAGTGGAGACAGTAGAAGTGGGGAACCTGGTAACAGAACCGGAAACGGAAACGGCCGTGTCCGCAGGCGACCTGCCTGTTGCCGAAGCCAGTGTAGAAGCAGTGGCGGAAACTGCTGAAGCAGCCGAAACAGCCGCAGAAACAACCATCACTACCGAAACCTCGGTGACGCCAATTGTGGAAATGCCGGTCACAGCGGTTGATGGTGGTTCCGCTGTTGCGGAAAGTGAAGCAATTGAGCCATCTGTCATGGTGCGGGTGGATGAATCAACAGTTGTACCCGCACCGGTGCAGCGAAATGGGCGACGTTATGCGCTGGTGGGGTTGGCACTATTGCTGCTGTTGTTGGTTGCCGGTGGTTTGTATGGCCGTAATGCCGGGTGGCTGACGGCCGTTGCCCCCGCTCCAACGCCCACTTCTGCGGCTGTTGTTCATTTGCCAACCAGTGAGCCAACGCCATCACCGACCAGGACGATTGTGCCGACGGCCACACCTACCGGCACTGGCGATGATAACCCTACGGCTACCAACACGGCCGTGACCCCTACCCCTTCGCCATCACCTACCGCGTCGCCCACGCCCGCTGTTACCCTTTCGCCGACGGCCGTAGGCGTTTCTATTGTGCGGCAGCTTGTTTTTATGCGCAGTGGCCCGGCCATCAACTTTCGCATTGAGGAATATCTGACGCAAGGCACGGCCGTGACGGTGTTGGGTCGTACCGAGAGTGGCGAATGGTATAACGTGCAGTTGGCAGACGGCCGTACCGGATGGGTCTTTAGCGAGATGGTAGAATCGCCTCCTGCCGGAGCATCGGCCGACATCCCCCTGGTGGGTACGATTCCGGCGCCGGCCAATGAATTTTATGATTTTGTAGTCCAACCGGCAGATGATGGCCTGATGATGACGGTGCGCCATGTGTATGTAGGCACGGTCGGGCCGGAAGGCACCTTCCAGGCCACGTTGCTGCCGGAAACAGACCTCATCCAACCGACTTATGAAAATGGGCAGGTGTTGGGGTTAGGCGATTTTGTGGTGCAATGGGCGCGCGTGGGGGAAGGGGAGTACACGAGTACGGCCGTTGAACTATGCATGGTTTCCGCGGCTGGGGTGGAGTTTTTCTGCGAAACGTTCCCCCTGCGGCGTGGGTGGTAATTGGCTGTCCGGCTGTTAGCGTAATATGACGGGTAGATAAATGCGGTGGGGGAGAGAGGAGGTGACGGCCGTTGGCGTATTCAGTGCTTGCAACCAGATCGTGTCGCTGGCGCTGTGAATGACGCCGGCGCCGTTGACGCCACTGCTTAACTCCATAAAAACCATTTTCAAACCATTACCACTGCTCAATGTCCAGTTTAGGTCAGAAGTGAAGGGCTGCCAGGCCGACCAAAACCCATTTTCATTGCGCAGGCGGACGGCTTGGGCCCAGCCAGCGCCATAGAGATAAAGCGCCACATCGCGGCGATAGGTTTCATACGCTTCCCGGTTAATGATGACCGGCATTACCTCACGGCGTCGCCCAAAATCTTGTGTCCAATAATGATAATATGGCCCGTTGTTAGTGGAGTCGGCGCGGCAGTTTTGTTTGCCGCTCTGGCGCACATCCTTGCCATCCTCGGCCTGATACACATAACCACTGCCCATTTCCCAAAAGTCGGGGGAAAGGATGTTGCTGCGATGGGTTTGGCTCTGCATCCAGCCAGCAACCGCCTCCTCCGGTGTTTTGTAACCGGCAGCAATGTTTTCGCCAGCGACGGCCCAACCAGTGTAACCAGCCTGTTCGATGCGCTGCCAGAAGGAGGAGCCAGTATCAAAATTGCAGTGGTCCAGGAAATTAAGCAGCGCCATGTTGTTGCTATGCGCTTCGGCGGCTAATTCTAAGCGGGTGCTGCCTTTGAGGGGAGGCAAACGGCCGTTGCGCCATCGCTCCTGGTTTACCAATTCCAACAACCGCTGTTCATAGGTGGGCGGTGGCGGTTGGGTTAATTGGGCAATGGTGGATGGTGGTTGAAAAAACGCCAGAGCGAGTAACGGAAAAATCAGGATGATGAGGTTGCGCCAGCGAGACATGATGATCTCCGGGGGGAGGACGCCTGAATCGGACGGCCGTCCTCATGCATTGCTCGTCCCCAATAGTGCCAGATCAGGCGTTATGGTGCAACTGTTTTTTACCCGGCACTTGATCTGTTTTGGTGTACACGGCCGTACCCCCTCCCCCCAATACCCAATGAAATGAACGGTGTTTAGATTGGTTCAATCTTGGAGATTGAACCAATCTCTGTGCATACGGTCACGGCGTTTCTTAAGAACCGATTAACTCCATTTACTCACCATTCCTCGATGGTGGTTAGACGCTGAAACCGGGGCCGTCCTGCGCACTGAATGGCGCTACATAGACGCCACCGGCCAATCCCACCTGGATTGGCAGGAAGAAATCACCTTGTTGGAATTTGTGGAAGAGTTGCCGCCAGATGTACAGGCGTTGTTGGAGAGGGAGATGGGAGAATAAAAGAGGTGGCAGGTTGCAAGTAGCAAGTGGCAAGTCACCTGCAACCTGCTACTTGCAACTTGCTACTCCCCTCACGTCTCCACAATACAGTTCTGTCCGCCGTGTTCATTGGCTTCGTAGCCGTCGGCTTCGTCGTCATTAAACCAGCTACCGTCTTCGGCATAGTAGCGGAAAGCATAACGTTGACCGGCGGGCAGGGTCACGGCCGTGCTGTAGGTATTATTTGCCCGTTTGGTCATCTTGTTCGCGTCCGGGTTCCAATCATTGAATGAACCCACCACCGCCGCCGCCCCATGCGGGTTATCCAGCGGCAGACTAAATGTGACCTTCACCTGGTCACTCCCTTTGACTTTGCTTTTCTTGATCATGTTTTACCTCCTCAAGAAATGTTGTCTACAGGGTAGGGCGGAGAGGGTACGGCCGTAAATAGACAACAGTCACAACATTCTGATGACACTATTCATCTAAAGCAGCGAAAACAACAGCATCCGCACCAGAGACAGCCCCAACAAAATGATCAACGGACTCCAATCAACCCCACCTTGCGGCGGCACAATCCGGCGCACCGGCTCCATAATCGGCTCCGTCACCTGATACACAAGCTGCGCCAGCCGCCCCCAGGTCGGGTCATACGGGTCAATCCGCGCAAACGAAATAATCATCCGTGCCAGAAACAGGATGAGCAGCAGCCAGTAAATCGCGTTAACAATGGTAATAATGAAAGCCATAATACTCCTTTTTGAATGACAGGGTGAGGGGGTGACGGCGGCGAAGACGCCGGGGTGATAAGGTGATGGTTTTACGTTCTTACCCTTGCTTTTTAGTTTGCATCAGATGGCAGCGGGCGTCAAATACTCTTCATAATGATTTATTCCCGAATGATGAGCCAGACCCCCAGCAGCAAGACGAGAATACCGGCAGCTTTTTGCAGGGTCAACGGCCGTAACTCACCCCCCAACCAGCCATAATGATCAAACACCGCCCCCAACACAAACTGCGTCGTCACCATAATCGTAAAAGCCACCGCCAGACCCAGACGAGGCACGGCATAACTAATCGCCCCAATGATAACCAGCCCACACACCCCCGCCAACGCCACATACCAGGGCGCTGTGCGAAACGCTGCCAGATTTCCCCCACGCAGCGCCACCATCACCAGGGCAATGATCAATCCACCCAACCCATAGGTAATGAACACACTTTCTACGGTGCCCATGCTCCTGTCCATCATGCCATTAAAACGCGCTTGAATCACCACCGCCACTCCACCAAGCACGGCAATCAAAATAGGTAAATAGCTCAACATAGGCATCACTCCTGCTTTCGCCTGATTCTATGCAGCCATTGGCGCATCCGTCCATCAAGCTTCACTTCCGCCGCCTCTGCCTGGTGCAATAGTTCGGGCGGAAGCTGGTGCAACTCTTCGGGCGGCACCGGGCGCACAATCAGATGATCGTCCACCAGTTCCATGCGGGCACGGCCGTGTAAATTCAGCGCCTCCCGATACTGCTTCGGCAGTTGCAGCCGCCCCACCGAATCCAACACTACCAATTCCTCAAAATGGTCTTCATGGTGTTCGGCGACCAGTCCACTGGCTGCTTCCGGCTGGCGGCGACGGCGCACCGTTTCGCTGGCCGCCTTGCCATCCCGAATCTGCATCACCCGCTGCACATGCCGGGCAATGGTCGGGTCATGGCTCACAATCAGAATCGTCAGCCCCAACTCCCGGTTCAATGTCTGGAATGCTTCATAAATCGTCAGCGCGGTGGCTGAATCCAGTTCCCCTGTCGGCTCATCGGCCAGTAGAATCCGGGGATTGTTTGCCAGGGCTACGGCAATGGCTACCCGTTGCTGTTCGCCACCGGACATCTGCCCCAATTTGTGGTGGCGGCGGTGAGACAACTGCACCATTTCCAGCAATTCCTGGGCATGTTGGCGCGTGCGACGGCCGTGAACGCCCGCCAGCGTCATCGGCATCTCCACATTTTCCAGCGCATTCAGGTACGGAATCAGGTTGCGCGCCCCCTGCTGCCAGACGAAGCCCACCTTCTCCCGGCGGTACTTGTTAATCTGCGCATCCGACAATTTGAGCAGATCATGGCCGTCTACGATAGCGGTACCGGCAGACGGCCGTACCAATCCCCCCAACACATTCATCAACGTAGACTTGCCAGAGCCACTGGCCCCCACAATGCCCATCAACTCGCCGCGCTGCACCGTCAGTTCCAGCCCTTGCAGTGCCAGCACCTCCACATCCTGAATCTTATAAATCTTGACCAAGTTCTCACAAAGAATAATCGGTTCAGCCATCATTCGTATTGTTTTTCAACGCCGAGACGCGGAGACGCAGAGAGGTTATTTCTCCGCGCCTCTGCGCCTCGGCGTTAAAATTTAACTGCCATTGCGGATATTTTCCAGTAGCACGGCCGTATACCCAATCTCGCTAAACACGGCCGTACACCCCTCCCCCATGGGCGACTGTGCTGAAAAGTTGACGGTCGCGTTTTCCAGGTTATTGGCGGAAAAATAGCGGATGAGATGCCAGACACGGCCGTCCCGCGACGCATGAAACGCATACGCCCCCACCAGCTTTGCCACCCGCAAATACACCTCATTGCCTGCTATTACCATCGAATTGCAATCATCCGATACCTCACGGGTGATGACCGTCACAATCATCGGCTCGTTTTGTGGCGAAAATTCAAATGCCAGTTTGGCCCAATGTTGCTCATCGGCCCACACAATAAAAGCGCCCGCGTCAAAAGTTGCCCCAAATTCCACCTGCACCTTTGCCTGAACCGTAAAAACAGCATCGGGCGTGAAGGCGAGACGTGACGAATTGGCCTGCGTATACTCACCCCGTGGGTCATTAAACAGATCAGTTCGCGCTCCGGCCACGATTTTCAGGCGGCTTTCCGCCAGTTCATAGCTTATAGGCGGCACAGTCCACGTTAACTGTCCCGGTATTGTCGGTAGAAAAATAGGTTCATTCATTTCAAGTTACCTCCACATATGTTCTGAGCAGGGTGGACGGATTGGTCGCGGCCAGAGTGAACTGGCCCATCGCCGCCGGGAGCAAGACAAACTGCACGGCCGTCAACTGCACCCCATTCACCGTCACACCACCGGATAACACACCCCAAATTTCCAGGCTACGGCCGTCGCAATCCCCCGCAAACACCGCCCCTGCCGCCATCTCCACCCGCTCTGTCACAAAGTATTGGTTGGCGCACAGGAGTGAACGGCTTAAGCCGTTCGACTCCTCTGAACGGCTTAAGCCGTTCAACTCCACCAACTCCGCCGGAGAGAGAGACGGTTCCACCTGTTCAAAGTTGATCACGTCGAGGGCCTTGTCTATGTGCAACGGCCGTGCCCGGCCATCCGCCCCCACCCGATTCCAATCATACACCCGGTACGTCGTGTTCGAGTTTTGCTGAATTTCGGCGATGAGAATGCCATCCATAATGGCGTGTAACGTCCCGGCAGGCACACAAATATGATCGCCCGCCTGCACTGAGACGTAGTGTAAATAGGGTTCTAAATTCCCTTCTTCAATCCCCTGGCGAAACAGTTCTGGCGTTGTGCCCGCTTTCACGCCCAACTGCACCTGTGCCCCCGGTTTGGCGTCCAGCACCACCCACATTTCCGTCTTGCCCAACTCATTCCCTTCGTGCGCCAGGGCGTATGCATCATCGGGGTGTACCTGCACAGAGAGTTGCTGGTTCGCATCTAGCAGCTTGATCAGCAGCGGGAATTTGCCCCGCGCCTGCGCCCAGGCACAGTTAGTGCCGATTAAATCCAGCCCCAATTCCGCCTGTACTTCGGTCAATAGTTTGCCCGCATAACGGCCGTTCGTCACGGCCGTCACCCCATCCTCATGCGCCGCAATCTCCCAACTTTCGGCGATGATGCCTGGCGGTAACGGCCGTCCTAACTGTTCCAACCGCCGCCCACCCCAAATATAATCCTTCAACACTGGCGCAAACGTCATGGGATACAGTCTCTCGCTCATCATCTTCTCTCTGCTATAATGCTTCCACTTTTACAATGTGGAGCATGATTATGAGTTGGCAAAAATACATTGTCGTTGATCCTAACATCTGTCATGGCAAAGCGTGTATCAAGGGCACACGCATCATGGTTTCGGTAATTATGGATAATCTGGCTGTCGGGTTATCGCCTGACGAAATCATTCAAAGCTACCCTTCTCTCAGCCATGAAGCCATTCAAGCCGCCATTGCTTATGCGGCTGATTTGACCCGTGAACGAGTGGTCGCTTTGCCCGCATGAAGTTCAAAATTGACGAAAATCTGCCCATTCTACCCTCTCAATATTCTGGCCTTATTGTGCTGCGATTGAAGCAGCATGACAAAATTCATGTTTTGTCCATCTTCAGCCGTGTCATGGATTTGTTAGAAACAGAGCAGGTGGGCGGCCGTCTCTGGGTTATTGAAGAATCCCGCATCCGCATTCGTGAGTAAAATCAGGCCGTCTCCCCTAACTTCACCGCCTGGAAGATCTTCATCCGCCGCAGCAACAGTCCCAACACGGCCATCGCCACCACAAAGAGTAGCCCAAAAAGAATCGCAATCTGGTTCACGGCCGTCCACGCAATTTCCACCAGATACGGCGGCACCAGATCACTCGCCTCCGACCCAATCTGCAAAAACGGGATGAACAACTGGCTCACCCACGAGCCAAGCAAAATGCCCAACCCCAACCCGGTCAGGATGAGAAAGCCAAGCTCACAGGCCACAAAGATCAACATTTGTGTCTGAGACAAACCCACCGCCCGCAAAATGCCCAGTTCAATGAAGCGCCGCCGGAACGAATAGAGCGCGTACATAAAAAAGCCCATCACCGTCAGCAGCGCCGCCGCCAGAAAACCGACCGACAGCAGCCCAAACAACCCCTGCCGCTCTGGCCGCGTCTGCTCCTGGCGAACCCCGGTATACGGTTCCACCCATGACCATTGCGCCAACCGCCGTTCCGACAACGCCGCCTCAAAAGCCACTTCGTTAAAATCAGGGCTGGTGCGCATCCAGACCCGATACGGGTAGTCACCCCCGGCCAGCGCAAACAGATTATCTAGATTACCCACAAAAAGCGGGCCATCGTCAGCCGGATACCAGGTGGGAAAATAATCAAACGCACCTAAAATCTGGGCGTTCAAATCTACATTGGCATCCCCCAGACGCACATTCAGGCGGAAAAAATCTCCTACGTCCAGCCCCGATTCGGCCAGAAAATCACGCGACACCAACACCCCATCCGGCGACGCTGCCAGCAAATTCACCAGCGAACCCAGCCGGTACGGGGCAAAATCATACCGCCAGAAACCCACCGCCGGAAAAGTTACCCGGTCAATACCAAAAAACGTGCCGGTGAGATTGTTGCTGCCTACCCGTGCCACACTGGCATAATCGCCCACCGGCGTAGCCGCTTCTACCCCAGGAAAATCCAGATATTCGTTGATTGGTAGGAAAATGGCCCGGCTGTCTGCTGCCTGGCTGCCCGGCAAGTTGGCAAAACTGCTGGCAGCCCCATATACCCGCCCCGGCCCCTCCAGATTCAGGTCTGCCCCCACCCGGTAAAGGTAATCATCATAAAGCTGGTAATCGAGCGTCAGTGCCAGCGAAGCGGTGAAAACGGACAGGCTGACGGTGAGAACCAGCAGAATGAGTGGCGTGGCATAGGCGCGGGGAGTACGCGCCAGGTGGCGGGCGGCCATGAGCAACCCCACACTGTTGGTGCAGAAGAGCAGCCAGCTAATGGCTTCCATCAGCCAGGGCAAGATACGCAAGAAGAAGAGGGTGAGGGCAAAAACGGCCAGCGCGGGCAGCAAAAAGAGCAGCGGATTGGCAAAGGGATCATTAGTCGCGCTTTCGCCGACGGCGATAAGTGAACCTTGCTGTTGCAGCAGGTAAAAGCCGTAGATGGTGGGGATGAGCAGCAGCACATCCAGCCAGATGCGTTGGTACCAGGGCTTTCCGGCCGTGCGTGCCTGCCCTTGTTTATAGGTGATGATGGTGTCGCGGGAAGCGGAGATGGTGGGCAAAACCTGGGCCAGCAGCGCCAGACCAATGGCAATGGCCCCCGCCCGCAGCCCGGCGTCGTTGAGGGCCACGCGCAAGGTGGTGTCGGCCGTAAAGTCCATAAAACTACGCGCCCGTCCCATCAACTGTGTAAAACCCAATCCCAGCAATGTGCCTAATGCCCAGGCGATCAGCCCCAGCAGCACCCCTTCTAACACCGCAAAACCGACTACCTGCCAGGGGGTGGCCCCCCGGCTGCGCATGACGGCAATCTCGTTGCGCCGCTGGTCTACGGCCAGGTTGACGATGAGGGCGATGAAGGCCAGGATGAGGAAGATGATAGGGATGTTGTAGGCGGTGAGCAGCACCGTGAGTGGGCCAACGGCGCGCTGATAGGCTTGCATGGGCACGGTGGGGGCGAGCATGTTAGCCGTTTCCGGCAGCAGATTGTCTACCGTGCGTTCCACACTGGCGGCGCGATTGACCAGGCTGTTGACGTTTTCGGTGCCCACCTGGCCGCCATCCAACACCAGATACCAGGCGGCCAGATAAACTTCGTCGTTTAAGGCGGGGGCCAGCCGATTGATGAATGTTTCTTCGTTGACTAACAGGAGATCATCAAAAACATTCGGCGCAAAAAACCAGAAGGAATCGGTGGGGTCTTGAGGTTTCCAAACGCCAGCGATGGTGACGGGGATTTCCCGCTGCGGATCATCGGGGTTGCGGAAGTTGTAGGCGATGAATTGATCACCAGGCTGCAAGCCGGCTTCTTCGGCCAGGGGTTCGGTGACGAGGACTTCGATGGGGCCATCAGCGGTGTGTTGAGGCAAACGGCAGTCCACAATCTCAATCGCCCCTTCTATCCCCTCCGTTGTTGCCAGATTGAAGATGCCCAGGGCACGGTTTTCATCGGCATAATCGTCGCTGCCCGATGGGTACAGGCGGTATCGGTCCGTCTCCACATGCCGGATGACCTGTTCTCTTGGCAGGCCGAGAGCGCCGGCGGCCCGGTTGTGCATGTACTCATCCAGCGGATGTATGTCTTCCCACTGCACTGCCCCGTGCCAGGCGCCGATGTAGTTGTACAGGTAGGCAAAGGGGGGACGGCCGCGCCGTTCTGACTGGGCACTCAGCCGCTCCTGTAACATGCGAAAATTCACCGCGTCGGCATACAAGGGCACGGTGGTGATAAGAGCAACGGCGATGATGAGGCCAATCAGAGTTACGGCCGTCAGCCCCCGTTGTGCCCAGAGCCGCTTGAAGGTAATGGTGAATATGGCGCGTGTACGGTAGAGGAATGACATGGTAATGCGTAATCCGTAAGCCGTAACCCGTTGTCCGTAAGCCGATTACGGTTTACGGCTTACGCATCACGGATTACGGGCTATTGCCCTACAATAACCTGCCCTTCAGACAGCCCTTCCAAAATTTCCACACGGCCGTCTCCCTCAATGCCCAACGTCACATCCACCCGGCTCTGGCCTTGTTCGTCCTCAATGACCACAAAGTCACGGCCGTTAAAGTCACGCAAAGCCGCGGGTGGCAGCCACAGAACGCCGGGGCGCTCTTCAATCACTGCCACCACCCGCACCCGGTCGCCCGGCTGGAATTGTTGGGCATCGTCGGGATTATCAAAAACAAACCGGGTCGTTTCATCCGTGGGGGGGACATCCGCGCTGCCGCGTGTGCCATACGGATAAGGCATCTGCCGCACGGTGCCGGTAAATGTTTCGCCGGGGCGGTTGGGCGGCGAGATGGTGACGGTCATGCCCTCGGCCAGTTCGGCCATCTCGTCATCATTCAGTTCGGCGCTGACTTCCAATATGTCTAAATCGGCCAGTGTACCCACCGGCTCTTGCGCCGTTACGGAACGGCCGGGTGTTAAATTGAGCGAAACCAGTACACCATCTGTGGGCGCAACCAGTATGGCGCTGGCAATAGTCGCTTGCAGTTCGGACACGCGCAGTTCGGCCTGTTGGATGTTGGCGCTCAGTTGCGGGTCTACGGCCGTGACCAATTCATCCACCGCCAACTGCGCCAGATCGCGCAAAATGGTCAGGCGACCGATCTGGTATGCCTGTTCCGGCGTGGGGTTCTCGCCGGCCTGTTGGGTAGCAAAATCAAGATCAAGCTGGGCCAGCGCCAGGGCCAGTTCGGCGCGTTGGCGTTGGGCGGCGTTGGTGGTTTCGACGGCCGTTAATTGCGCCTGTGCTACTTCCAAAGCGGACTGCGCCAATGCCAGTTCTTGCTCTAATTCCGTCGTGTCCAGCCGGGCAATCTCCACCCCTTCCAGCACCGTCTCACCTCGCTCCACAAACACCTCCGCTACCTGCCCACTCAGGGGAAAGGCCAGGCTGGTTTCGCTGCTGGGGCTGACACGACCGCTGTAGCTGGCGGCATAAATCACGTCCCCCCGTTCGACGGTGTAGGTGGGTTTGTTGGGCACAACGGCCGTTGGGATGGGTGTTGGTTCAGCGCTGCTGGCCGCATCGCGGCGGTCACGGCTGGGGGCGGCGCAGCCGGTGATTAGGAGGAGAAGTAATAAGATGGTCAGCGGTAAGCAGTAAGCGGTAAGCAGTAAGCGGTAGGGAAGAGGAGAAAATATCTTTGCGCTGCTGGCGTTTTTCGCGGATTGAAATTGGGAGCGCTCCCAGAAAGGGTCAAAAAAAAATGTTGTTTTGGCTTGCGGTGATTCTGGTTCTTTCATCATCTTATTGAAATCCGTAAAAATCAGTCTTATCGGTAAAAACCGTATATCCATTTATCTATTGTACCAGCCCACGCCGGATCAGGGCAGCCTGTAAATGCGGTTCAATTTGGGCGCGGATGGCGGAGTTGGCATAACCCACCCAGGTGACGTCGCTTTCCACATCGAGGGGGGCAGCCAACGGCCGTCCCCCTTCATCCGCCACCATCACCCCCATCTCCCGCGCAATCAGTTCCGTACACAGGTCATAGGGGTGGCAGCAGATGCCCAATGCCTGTCCTTTCTGCGCCAGGAGCGGTTCCAGCAACGGCCGTAAATCGGCGCAAAACCGGTCATGCCCACTCATCAACTCATACAACTGCCCGCCGCTACAAATGTACTGGTCTTCAAAACAGTGTGCTTTGCCCGGCTGCACCGGCCCCAATGCTGCCAGCACAATCTCCTCATCTATCGCCGCCAAGACTTCCCGCGCCCCGGGGAAAAAGCGGGAAATGGCGGCAAACCCATGCGCAATGGTGGTGGCGCGGGAGGGTTGGAGAGAAAGGGGATAGGTTTCATGGGTGAGGCGATTGTGGCGCACGGCCGTGACCCCTTCCCCTCGAATCGCCCACACCATGTCTGAAAGATGCTGCTTGACCAGCGGAATCTCCGTCTGGATAGCAAATTGGATGTCTTGCAAGTTGGTTTCTGGCCCCCTGTTTGGCGCGACGCCGGTCAAAATCCAGCCGCTCCGTTTCTGGTACATCAGCCCGCGTGTGCCGTCAATGGGGTCTACAATGATGCGCCAGACGGCCGTTTCCTCTGGCGTTCCTTCCGGCAATACCAGCTTGCCACCCGGCAGCCCTTCGGCAATGAGTACAATCGGGGTATGGCTGGCGATCTCGCGGCTGAAAAAGTCAACCAGTAGCTCCTCGCTCACCCGGTCAATGGCGTAAATGGTGTCGCCTGCTTCTTCCTGGGCGATGCCCGCCATTTGTTCCAGACTGGCCGTTTCACAGGCAGCCACCACCGCCTCGCGGATGCGGATATGTAAGTCTGTGATAGCCTGAAGAAGCTGTTGAATACCCACCGCCACTAATCCGTGGGCGTCGGTGTGGCCGGACGGGGCGTGGGAGAGGGCACGGCCGTGTCTGTGGCCTCCCCCTCTTCTTCCGTCGCTGTGGGTTCTTCGGTTGGCGTTTCTTCTTCTGTCACCTCGCCTGCCTCTGTCGGAACTTCTTGCACCGGACTTTCTTCTACCGGTTCTTCTTCAATTGGCTCTTCTTCAACCAGCGGCACGGCTGGGGCGAAGATGGGTGGGTATTGGAGGACGCGGTTATTGCCCGCGTCGGCCACATAGATGTTATCCTGGGCGTCAATAAAGATGCCGGTGGGTAGAGCCAGGCTGTTAACATCGGTACCAAACTGCCCAAACTTGCCCAGGTAACTGCCGTTGGGGCCGAAGATGAGGACTCGGAAGTTTTCCGGGTCGGTAACATAAATACGCCCGGCGCTGTCGCTGGCGATATACGGTTTGTTGTTGATGGAAAAGTTCCCGGCCCAGCTTTCCACCGGCCATTCGCTAACGGGGAAAAAGTCAGGGGTGAACTGCTGCACACGGCCGTTCCACGTATCCGTCACATACACAAACCCATTCGGGTCTACGGTCACGCCCACCGGCTCATAGAAAAAGCCCAGATTGCTGCCGGACATGCCATTCTGCCCGCCAATTTGGCCCAGGAAGTTGCCGTCCCGATCCATGATTTGCACCCGGTGATTGCCGGTATCGGTGACGAGTAGTCGGCCGTCGTCTAGCATCACAATATCGCGTGGCCCGAAAAACAGCCCCAACCCCTGATCGGTTGCCTGGCTGATGTCCCCGGCCTGCCCAAAACTGGCGACAAAATCGCCCGCATGGGTAAATTTTTGGATGCGGTGATTCCAGGTATCGGCCACATACACAAATTCCTCGTCGGCGGCAATGCCCCAGGGGCCTTGCCCTTCGGCACTGAATTGGCCGGGGCCAGCGCCCGGCCCGCCAAATTCATGCAGCAATGTGCCGTCAGGCGCAAACGCCTGCACGCGCTGATTGCCCGAATCCAGCACAAAAATGGTGCCGTCGGGGGCGACGGTCATATCGCGGGGGGCCAGGAGTTCGCCGGGGCCAGCACCGGGGAAACCAGCTTCATGCAGCGCCAGAGATGGCGTGACCGGCAGTTCTCCTTCGGCAAATGGTTCCACTACCGGCTCCACACTCACCGGGGAGATACCATGATCCCACAGTTGGGCCATCACGTCGTTGCGAATGTAGAGGCGGAGTTCGTCGCGCAGCGGCCACTGGCTGTCGGTGTGGGTACGGCCGAAGGTCTGGTCATACTTCTCATAATTCCGATAAAGCCAGATGTCCCAAATGGCCTGACGCACATCGGGATTGCCCAGACCGCGCTTCACTGAACCTTCTGGCAGGTTGGGGTCGCCCAAAATGGCGTTCCAATTAATCTGTCGGTAATCTTCCATCGGCCACCAGAGGTAGGTGTAGGTTTTGTAACTGTAGTCCCGCCCCAGCACGTTATCTGCCGCGTCCCAACTGCTGCGGCCAACGATGACGGCCGGGGAATCTTGCAGACTGGCGGATGGACTTTCGCCATAGTAGACGGCATTGGGGTATTGGCGCATGTACCAGGTGAAGGGCCAGGGTACGCCGCTGCCGCCATAGGCGACTTTGATACTGTTGTCGCCATACAATCGCTGTGATAGTTCGTTAATTTGGGTAAGGACGATGGTTTTGGCTGCGGGTGCGCCATGGGCATAAACCATGTATTCACGAACATAGTCGGCGTTGGGGAAGCTGGCCATGTAGGCCACGCGAATGGTGAGGAAGGAGAGGATAGCAAAGACGCTCAATGACCAAAGGGCGCTGCGAACACGGCCGTCTGCAATTTTCTCCCGCATCTTAAACCATAACCAGACCACAATGCCAAAGGCGACCAAACTACCCAACACACGCCCCACGTTCTTCAAGGTAGTCAACTGTTGGTCGCCCAACGGCACAATGCCCAGGATGATGGGGCCAAACGCGATGAAGAAGGTGACAACGGCCGTGATCGAAACCAGCCAAAACAACACCGCATCCCTGGTAAAGAGACGGTTTAACTCAAACCCTTGCAGCTTTTCATTGAAATACCAGCCGGACAAAAGAGCCATGGGAATAACAAAATGCGTGCTAAGCCAGGGCATCTTCTCCCCGGCATAACTAAACGTTGCCCATGTCAACAGCAGCCACCAGGTGACAAATGGCACAAAATCAAACACCATTTGCCAGCGGAATAGACCAAACAACGAGTCGTTTTCCATGCTGTAGCTGGCCTTAATCTGAGGGACGCGCACGAAATACCAGAGCAGCGCCCCACCCAGCAGGATGAGTACCGCCGCTATTGCTCCTGGAACACTGGAGGTGGTTTGCCCCATCGCCAGCGCCTGGGTGTTGTACCACCAGTTGATCAGGCTGTAGCTTAACCATGACAGGAAAATGACCACCAGCCAGTAACCTGCCATTTTGTTTAACCGTTGGTGGATAAGATAGAGACGAATCGCCAGGAGGGAAAAAATAAAGGGTAAAAATTCGTAGAAGGGAGTGACAAAAATGTAATAAAACCAGGGCTGGCTGCCACGCTGCACTTCTTGTTGTTCCAACCAGTAACCCAGCGATCCCACAGTGCCAGTCACCAGGCCATTGGGATTGGTGAAGACAGAGGTGTAGAACACCAGGAAGATCGTCCAGAAAATGGCGGCCGCAATAAGCCAACGTCGCCGATTCCACCAGATGCCCACCAGGATGGAGATGGTCAGGGTGAGGAGAACAGAAAAGATGATACGCATCAGCCCGGAAGAAAGGGCGCATGACCACCAGCTAGGGGAGATAAGTCGGGTGAGTGCCAGTTGCAATGGCGTCATCGTCTCTTGCCCTTCGAGGAAGCAGGTGGCCAATACGTAATCGGTGGGTTTCCAGCCGACGACGATCATAAAAGCCGGGGTGATCATGGGTAGGACGAGGGTAGAGAAGAGCATGATGAAGTCAAATTCGGGGTAGTCATCCAGATAAGGACGCAGGCTGCCGACGCCCCAAAGGAGAGCGGTTGCAGCCACGACCACTCCAACCAATCCCAGCCAGCGGAAACCGTTTTGGGCTGTGGTGGCGGTGGACGGAGGGGTCACGGCCGTTTCCTCCTCTGGATCTGCCGCAAAAGGTTCAATACTCTCAGGGGTAACGGTGGCGGCTTCTGGTGCGGCCGCCGTGCGGTAGCCCACAAAACCAACACCGGCCAGGACCAACCCAATCAGCAATACGCCAATAGGCCATAGCAAACGGCCGCGTGCCTTGCCAAACCAGTCGGCCGTCAACACCTGCGGCAGCAAGCGGATGACCAGGAAACTACCAAAAATGGCGACGTAAAAGAAGGAGACTTCTTTGGTGGTAAAGAGGTAAGCCAGCGCCCCGGCAAACCACCAGAGATATTTTTCTTCGCGGCGATCCAGGTAGTACAGGATGAAAATGAAGACGAGCAGATAGCCGATGATGGCAAAAATGTCTTCGCGGATGTAGCGAGTGTAGTAGAGCAGATAGGGAGAGATGAGGAACATGAAACTGGTGAAAAGCGCACCAATACGGCCGAGATACGGCCGTAACAAATAAGGCAGCGCCACCAATAGCACTCCTAAAATAGCCGCGGGAATCCGCGCCGTAAAATCATTTGGCCCAAACAGCCAGTAGGAGAGCGCCGTCGCATGGAACAAGAACGGCCCGTGCATCAGCGGCGTGTGCTGGAAGCCATCACCCCGGTAAAACTGGTAAGAGAACTGCGTGTGCAGGCTCTCATCGTGGCTCATCACCCGGTCGCCCAGCCCCCAAAAACGGGTGACAATGGCGAGAATGATGAAGAGCAGGTAGATGGCCTTTTCCCAGTCCAGGTTGAGGGTGGTGATTAACGGCCGTGACAAAAAAGAGTCGTTTTGTGTTTTTTCGTGTAAGGGTGTTAGTTCGGTCATAGGAGTTAATAATTAGGAATTATGAAGTGGTCGGACATCGGATTACGGCTCAGGGATTACGATTTACGAATAACGGCAGCGCGGCCACCGGCGTGGGTGGGGCGGGGGTGGCAATGGTGGGTGGCTGAGCAACGGCCGTACTCGTCACCGTTTGTGTCTCTGTCGCCGTGGGTTCACTGGTAAAAGTGGCCGTAATCGCCACGTAGGTCGGCGAAGCACCCACCCCTGGCTGGCTGGTCTGGTATAACCCAAACAGTCCCAGGCAAAGCACCAGCACTGCGCAGGCGGTAGCTAACTGTCGCTGCCAGACCGGGCGTGTGCGGCGAACGGGAATAGGGGGCATAAGCTGGCGCAAACGGCCGTTATCCATCTGCCCCGCCGCCTGCACCGTACTGCGCACCAGCCGGGCAATTTGTTCGTCATCGTGAAAGTGTGGTGATTCGATCATGCTCTGGTGAAGACCCTGAGGGTTTCAAAAACCCTTAGGGTCTGTCTAGCTGCTCCTGTAACAGATCTCTAAGCGCCTGATGCGCCAGGCGCATCCGCGATTCGGCCGTCTTGGCCGGAATGCCCAGGATATGGCCGATTTCCTGATAAGACAGCCCTTCGTAATAACGCAGCACGGCCGTTTCCCGCAACTTGGGCGTCAACTGTTGTAAAGCCTGCCATACCATCTGCTGCGTTTCCGTCAGACGTATCGTTTCATCCGGTGTGGGCGTCTCTTCATCGGCCGTCTGCCGGGCTGTCTGGTGGCTGAGCGAAAAGGTAGGCAGCCATTTGCGTCGCCGCTTGTTATGGCAGCGGCTGACGGCAATCCGGTAGAGCCATGTCTTAAACGCCGACTTATGCGGATCAAAGTCGCCCAATTTGCGGAAGGCGTATTCAAAACTATCTTGCAACACTTCTTCCGCATCTTCCCGCTCTTGCAACATACTGTAAACGAGCCGGTAAATCATCCCAGCATACAGGTTATACAGCGCCACATACGCCGTTTCCTCACCGGTCAGGCAACGGGCAATGATCGCCTCGTTTTCCACGTCGGCATATGGGGCGGCTTCGGGCCGGTTGAGCAATGTTTGATCGAGAATCATGTCAGTCGGAGGGGCGAGGCAGTTGGGAACCTAATTCTCTGGTTTCCCACCAAATGTATCCCAGCTGCCTCGCCCTTACATTATTTATTCATTCGCCCTGACCCACACAATCACCCGCTCGTTGGCCGGTTGTTCCGGGCTGTCATGGAAAAACCACCAGCGCAGGGTATCGGTGACGGTGCGGGCGGTGACGGGTTGTTGGTTTGGCGGTAATTGGCGCAGCGTCAGGCCAAAATCGTGGCCGCTATAACCAGCTTCCAGCGCCGGTTCGGCTTCGGCCGGGGTGATGAGTACATCAGCCGCACCTGCCGGTAACGTCTGGCCGATTTGGGCGTTACGGAAATCACGCAAATACCAGCGCAGCACGGCCGTGTCCACGCTGCTGGCCACATCCAATTCCGTATCACTACCCACACGCTGTAGTGATAACTCTTGTAACGTCTTGGTCAGCAAGAGAACATCGTTATCTGTACCCATTTGCACCCATCGCTCGCGGGGATCATTGGCCGCCTGATGGCCCAGCCACCAGCCCGTGCCCCAGGTGATGATGAGCAGGAAAGCCAGAGAACCGAGCAGCAAACCCTGGGTCACGGCCGTGACATCCAACGTCAGCAGCAAATAAAGCAGCACCGCCATCAGCACAAACCCAATCACCATCATCGCCAGATATTGGATTTCGTCCGGGTCAAATACCACCACGCGCACAAATCGCCCGGCGTTGACCAGGATGAGCATGAAAAACAAAAATAGGCCACCGGCCACTCCCCAGGCCATCCAGGTGACGGGCCGCTCAGTTAAGATCAGACCCGCCAGCAATCCCACTAACAGGTAACCTGGCAGGGTGATGAGGGCGGCGTTGCTCATCACACCGGGCTGGAGCAGCATTAGAATTAACGCAGCCAGCAGCCAATAGACCAGGGCCAGACCGGCTGCCGAACTGCGCCACAAGGCCCACAACACGGCCGTTGCCCCCAAGACAACCAGCCCTGGTTCGTAACGCACCAATGCCAGGAACGGGTCGGCCAGAGTACGGCCGTTGCCGTTCCCGCCAATTTGGGCGAACCAATCACCTAAAATCTGCGCCGCGCCGCCCAACCCGGCCGGAACCCACAACATGAATGTGCCAAAAGCCACAAAAACCGCGCCGCCGACTAACAAAGCGTTGCGTCGAGCGTGAAATGATAATGGTTCTCTTTCGGGGAACAACGGTAGTTTCAAGAGCCGAATAACAGCCCACGCGACTAGCAGCGTCACCAGCCCACTGTAAAACAAGGGGGCAGTGGTGGCCCCCAGTCCCACGGCTGCTGTCGCCATGTAGAGCCAACGGGGTACGGCCGTTGCTGAGTCCGCGTCTCCATACCGCACCAGCGCCACCGCCAGCAGCAGCACGGCAAACAGCGCCATGCTCTCACCCCCCACCGTGCGCGACAAAATTACGTTGAGTGGCGAAATTGCCAGAAACACACAAACCACTAATGCGCCTGCATCCCCCAACCGCCGCCGAAGCAGCCAGGGCAGGCAAACCAGCGCCAGCCCAAACAGCGCCGGAACCAGCCGCATGACCGCGTCGCCAAAACCAAAAACCTGAGTCAATAAACTGGTCAGGCCAAAATAAGCCGGGCTGCTGATGGCAATCTCGGCATTACCCGGCTGCCAAAAGCGCCAGATCGCTAATGCCTGCGCCGCTTCTGCTTCGGAAAGCGGGATGCGTCCCAAATTTGCCAGACGTATGCCCCCGCCCAATAGCACGATGAGCGCAAATAAGCCATCAGCAACCGTCAGCCGTTCCCACCAGCTTTGCGAGGGTGATTCAACTAAAGGGGTGTTTGAATAATCTCCAATCTCCAATCTCTAATCTCCCAATCTCATTTCTCCGGCAGCCACCGATAAATCGTAACAGAGTTGTTCTGATACGCCACTTCCAGCCGGTCACTGAATTTTTGCAAGGCGGGGCCGCTAAGGCCATAGGTGTTGCGTTCCAGGCTGCCAATGTAGATCAGTTCCACGCCGTACTCATCCAGCAGCAGGGCGGCATTGCTGCCATCCCAGTTGGGAGCGGTGAAAATATCGCGCACAGCTGGATCACGCACGGCCGGTTCCTGCGTGGAACTACCGCGCCATTGATATTCATGCCCGGCCCAACCGAGCAGGGTGGGCAGACCGGTGCTGGCGGAGACACGGCCGTACTCCGAATACTGCCCGCCCACCGCCTCCAAAATCACAGGGGTACCCTCCACATTCTGCCGCAGCCATTCAATGGCCGCGTACTCATCAAAGTTAAAGTTCTGCATCGCCGCCAGCCCGTTCAATGTGGGCAGCTGGCGAAATTCGGCGTCTACTTGCCCGCGAAACTCCACCGCACGAGATTGGATGGCATAAAACGGGAAGAGCAATGACAGGAGCAGTGCCAGTCCATATCCGGCCGTTACCAATGCTGGAACTACTCTTTTTACACCAGTGGTTGCCTGCCATAAGGCATACAACCCAAAAATAGCGGCCACGCCAAACAGTGCCCACGCCTGGTAATAAAATTTGAAAATAGTGTTCAGCCGCACCCCAAAATTATCGCGCAAATACAAAAATTCCGGCCCCAGCGTCAGCAAGATGCCGGTGATGATCAGTAACAGGGCGAAAGGAAGCGGTGACACGGTGACAGGGTGAGGGGGTGACAGGGTGACGGGCAGCTCTTTTGTCACCTTGTCACCTTGCCCCCCTGTCACCGTGTCAATAAGGACCATAACGGCCAGAGCGAGCAGGGTTGCCAGGAGCAGGGTAAGGGCGGGGTAGGCGAGGCGGGCTTGCAGGTAGGTGGGCAGGATGGCAAACACGGCCGTGACCGCCCATCCCGGCGCCAATCCTTCCGGCCGTGCCGCCAGCGAGATGCCCAACTCACCGGCCAAATTGATCACCCGGCCTGCTCCCTCTTCGGAAGCGGCCACAATCCAGCTGAATAGCAGTGCCAGCAAGAGGAGAGAGAGGAGAAGCGTCACGGCCG
>CAYXUZ010000078.1:0-19325 GCA_964467705.1 uncultured Ardenticatenaceae bacterium
TTTTCCTAAACCACGCCCCTGTCTTGTTTTAGGAGTATAATAGCGGATAGAGGTTTTGTGATGAGTACAGTTATTGTTTTTTCACCGGCGGCCGGCCACACGAAACGTGATCACCCGGAAGGTAGTCATCGGTTAGCTGGTTTGTTACCATTTTTGGAGGAGCATGGGGTGTTGGCGGATTTACGGCCGTTGGAACCCCGCCAGGCTTTGCTAACCGATTTACGCCGGGTACATTCTGATGGTTTGATTGCCCATGTGCGCCGGGTGACGGAGCGGGGTGGTGGTTTGTTGGATCATGGGGATACGTATGCCACGGCCGTTTCCTATGATCTGGCCCGGCTGGCGGTGGGAGGATGTCTGACGGCCGTTGACGCTATCATGACCGGGCAGGCGACCAATGGCTTTGCTCTGGTGCGCCCCCCCGGACACCACGCGGAGAGCAGCGCCATCAGTGGTTTCTGCCTTTTCAATAACGTGGCGGCGGCAGCGCGGTATGCGCAGGAAACATACGGCATACAGCGCGTACTGATTGTGGATTTTGACGTGCATCATGGCAATGGCACTCAGGAGATTTTTTTTCAGGATCAGAGCGTGTTGTTTATCTCTACCCATTTGTTTATGCCGCGTATGTTTTACCCAGGTACGGGTGGAGTAAGCGAGATTGGCATGGGTGCGGGGCGGGGTTATACGTTGAATGTACCTTTGCTGCCGTATGTGGGTGATGAGGGGTACGGCCGTCTCTTTCAGGAAATAATCTGGCCGCGTGTGAAAGCATTTGCGCCACAATTGATTCTGGTTTCGGCGGGTTTTGACGCTCACTGGCAAGACCCGTTAGCTATGGCGGGGCTGAGTTTACGGGGTTATGCTTACCTGGCGCAAACTTTAGTGGAGATGGCAAATGTGTTGTGTCACGGCCGTGTCCTCTTTGTTCTGGAAGGCGGATATCAGGTGGAGGCTCTTTCCTATGGCATTCTCAATACATTTTATGCATTGCTCGGACAGGACAGGTTGCAAGACCCTTTAGGGACGATGCCCCAACTAGAGACCGACGTGACCGATTTGCTGGTCAGGCTCAAGGAGCATCACTTGATTTATTAGTGGAAACTTTGCATAATATTTTTGCAAGTTTACCATAATGAGATGGATGTCCATCTGTAGATACCAGAAACAGCTCAGGGGTACGGGTTTAATCCCCTCCTGCTAAAAGCCATATGACAACAATTACCCTACAGGAATATCACGAACGGATTGAAAAACTGATTGACGAAAATTTGTTGACAGATGCTATTACCCATTGCCGACATGTCCTTGAGACATACCCCAGCAATATCAATACTTACCGGTTGTTGGCAAAGGCGCTGCTGGAACGGCATGAGTATGATGGGGCTGTTGATCTGTTCCAACGGGTTTTGAGCGCCGACCCCAATGATTTTGTGGCTCATGTGGGATTATCTATTATTCGGGCGGAAGAATCGCAAGTGGAGGATGCCCTGTGGCATTTGCAGCGGGCTTTTGAAATTGAACCCTATAATGCGGCCATTCAAGAGGAACTACGCCGCCATTATGCTCAGGTTTCCGACATGGCAGTGGATCGCCTTCCTCTGACATCTGGTGCGTTGGCGCGGTTGTATATTAAAGGTGAGTTGTACCATCAGGCAGTGCAGGAGTTGCGGCAGACCATCGAACACAGCCAGGATCGGATAGACCTGGAAGTGTTGCTGGCAGAGGCATTGTGGCGTAATGAGCAACGGGTGGATGCCGAAGAAGTATGTTTGAATGTGTTGCAGAAGTTGCCAAACTGTATTGCAGCGAACGCGATTTTGTCGGAAATTTGGCTGCAAACAGGACGTATTGGGGAGTCGCAAAAGTATTTGCGACGTCTCGTCAATTTGACCAGCATGGATAAGGGGAGTCTGGATTTGGACACGGCCGTTGGCCGTGCTTTCCGGGCTGAAGGAGCCATGCCGTTGCCAGAAAAGATGGAACTGGAGTTTAAGGGAGATACGGCCGTAGCTCCCGCGGTTGCCGGCGTTTCCGCCAAGGGGCCTTCGGCTGATTGGATGAACGATGTGACCTTTGATTCGGACATGGGTGACAGGTTTGATTACGAGCGGCTGGATGTGGTGGGTGAATCACCCAGCGGTATGCACAGTTATGATTGGATGGCGGATGTGAATGATGATTTGTCATCAGACTCAGCCTTGCCGGTGGAGTCTGAATGGTTTGTAGATGAAACGCGAAAAGCTGAACCGGCTCTGGAAGACGATTGGCTGGCTGATGTGGGGATGGCAACGGCGGGCACGGCCGTTGCCGATGATGATTTTGCTTTACTCTTTGCTGAGGATGATTCGGTCGCATTAGAACCCGATGCGGCCGAGCCGGAAGATTGGTTCCTGGCCCAGTCAGAATCTGAACTTCAGCCAGAAGAGACGTTTGCTTCTGAGCAGTTGGCGCCCGCCTGGCTTGTCTCTTTGGTGGATGAACCGGACATTTCTGAGGTTGGAGAGGAGGCAACGGAAGCCAATGTGGGTTCTGATTGGTTCGCCGAGAGTGATCGCGGTATGGTCGTGCCTACGGCCGAAACCAATATGCCAGATTGGTTGAGCAATCTGGTGGATGAGGGAGTACCTACCCCGGCAGCGTCTGACTTTCCGGTGGTGGATCTGGCTCAGCCCACGGCTGACAATCAAGATGATTGGATGATTGATGAGCATGCTGAGGATCATTGGGACGAGGCTGATTACACAGCCGAACAAATGCCAGATTGGCTGCAAGACACAACGACCTTTGCTGCGCCTGCCGCTCAGAGTACAGAAACGGCCGTAGGCGATGATCTTCTGGAACCCGCAGCCGAACCATCAACATCAGATGTCAGCGAAATGCCCGACTGGCTGCTAAAACAGACTGATGAGCTGGGTGCAGAACTGGCAGGAGCGACTGGCAATGATGAATTGTCCCGTTGGCCGTCTGACCTGGCATCTGACGCTGCGCCTGTTTCGGACGAACTGTTGGCGTTGGAAGAAGACTCTCTGTTTGCCGGTTGG
This sequence comes from uncultured Ardenticatenaceae bacterium, assembly GCA_964467705.1. GTDB lineage: Bacteria > Chloroflexota > Anaerolineae > Promineifilales > Promineifilaceae > CAADGU01. Next base: position 3,045 of record CAYXUZ010000078.1, read on the forward strand.
CTGTCTGATGAGCCGGAAGAAGTGCCGGCGGCACAGGGAGCGGCTTTAGGGCTAACGGCCATGTTTGCTTCTCTGGATGATGAACTGCCGGAGGCGGAAGAGACGGCAGTGGAGACGGATGAATGGGCCGATCTGTTTGTCGGGGCGACGGATGCCACAGAGACGGCCGTGCCACCCACACCATCTTCCGCAGATGACGATGACTGGTTATCTACCTTGAGATTAACGGCTGACGAAGCAGAGACGAACCTGGCTAACGATAAGGAAAAGACTGAAGCGGCTTCTGAAATGAGCCTGGACAGCGATTGGCTAATGTCAGGTGAAGATATATGGGCCGATGACCTGGTGGCTGATGACCTGGCTGATTTAGCCATGGAAAAAACAGATGTGGCTGCCGAATTGGCCCAAACCTTTGGTGGGCAGACAGATCTGGGCGACAATCTGGTCGCAGAAGTGGAAGAAGAAGAGCAAATCCCGGACTGGCTGTTAGGGGATGACCAGGCCAGATTGGGTAAGGCGGAGGATATGCTGATGGGTGTGATGGGTGACGAGGATGAGACAGCTTTACCTGAACTGCCGGAGCCAGAAGGTGATTTTGCCAGTTTGAGCGACGACTGGCTTTCCGATTTCACTATTGGTGATGAAGACGAGGAGTTTATTGACGATCATGCTCTGGATGTAACGCCAGTGGCGGAGGAAATGCCTGATTGGTTGGCGGGTTTTGAAGCTGATGCCACCGGGGAAGCGGAAAAAGCTGAGGCATGGGAATTTGCTGCCGCAGCACCTGATGAAGAACCGTTTAATGATGAATCGGTGCCTGATTGGTTGACTGGTTTTGCGGACACGGCCGTCACCGATGAACCTCTTTCCGCTCCAGCCAGTGCTGCTTTTGCCGACGAAGGTGAAGAAGACGAGCTATTTGATGTATTGGCGGATATGTCCACAAACGAGTCTCCATTGGCTGACTGGTTAGCGGATGATGACGCTGGTTTGTTTACTCACGAGCAAATTGATGAGCCGGTAGCTGATACGGCCATGTCTTCAGGCGGTCTGACTTCCTGGCTCAACTCTCTGCCGGAGGATGACCTGACCCAAGACCTTGAGCCAGAGCCTGATATGGCTGATTACACTGCTCATGCCGATATACCGGAAATTCCTTCCGAGGAACTTTTTGCCACTGACCGGGACAATATGCCAGATTGGTTAGGTCCGGCCACCGGGGATCTTATTGTGACAGCTGAAGAAGAATCCAACTTGCCGGACTGGCTGCTTGATAGCGCCGCTGATGTACCCGACCAGCTGGATTCAGAGGATTTGTTTGCTACAGACGAGCCGGTTACCTTTGACGCATTGGCCGACCTGGATGAAATGGAGGCGGATCTGGGGTTTGCGGCGGAGATGGGACAAGAAGAAGAGGTGATGGATGACGGGTTGACGGCCGTTGGCCTGACGGCGCTTTTATCCAGCATCCATGATGAACCGGCTACCCTGGCCGATTTGGAAACGGAAACCGACATGGATTGGCTGGCAGACATGGGGGAGGAGGAATCTCTCTCAGCGTTGGCGATGGCGGAGGAGGCCGAACTGGATTGGTTGGCAGAAGAAACGGTGGTAGAGGAAATGGAGACGGCCGTTGTGTCTGAGCCAGACCTGGAAGAGGCAGATTTAGATGCTTCCGTAGCTGATATGGACGATGCCATTTCATGGTTGGAAGAATTGGCCTCGCAGCAAGAAACCCCTGTGGAAGAATTGCCAACCGTTGCCCAGAGTTTACTGGCGGAAGAATTTACAGAACCGGAAATGGCTGACCTGGAAAGCCAGGAAATAGATGAAGTAGACTTTGATGCTGCATTTGATGAGGTACTGGAAGAAGCCTTCGTCGAAGCCTTCCCCACCGATTTGACGGCCGTACCTGCGGGTGTTGTTACTGAGGAAGCGGTTGGGGAAGCGGTTGGAGAAGCAGCTGACGAAGAAAGCTGGTTAGATGTGCTGCTGGCCGATGAAGAAGCGGAAAAGGCTGCTCTATCAGCGCCTCCCGAAGATGATCCCGAAGCAGCGATGGCCTGGCTGGAAGGGTTGGCAGCCAATCAAGGTGCGCCGTTGGAAGAGTTGCCTACTTTGCAGGGGCGCAGCCAGCGTGACCTGGATGGCCTGGTAGATGAAGCCCAGGCTGACCTGGATGAAGCTCTGGCCTGGATGGATAATCTGGCTGAAGAGCCAGAGACGAAGGAAGAATGGCCGGAGTTGGATGAGGCGTTGCTGGCGACAATGATGACGGGCACGGCCGTTGCCTCCTCTGCCAAGACCGCTCCCCCTTCACCGGCAGTAGACGATGAGTTGGCAGGCGCACTTGATTATCTGGATGACCAGTTACGGGCGGAAGGTATTACCCCTGCCGTTTCTGGCGGCACGGCCGTTGTTTCAGATACAGAGTTGATGGACACCCTTGATTGGTTGGAAGAAGTCGAGCAGGCTGAACCGACAGCAGATATAGCTGAAGAATTCACCGATGCATCGGATGATGATTGGGGGATGTATGACGCAGTTGACGACGTAGACCTGATGGATGAATTAACGGCTGCGGGCATGCCAACCGCTGCGGAACTGGCAGACGCGGAGCCGTGGGATGACGAGTCTTGGAACTGGGAGCAATCGGAGTCACTTACGGACTTGTTGACCGTTGTGGCAAAACCAACGACCGGCAAAATTGTGGATGAGGAAGAAGAGGATTTTGCCTTGCTGGATATGCCCGATGACCCCGACTCCGCGATGGAGTGGTTAGCTCGTATTGCCACCGATGTTGATGAGAGTGAGGAAAATGAAATTACTCTGGCAACTTCAACGGCAAATGAATGGGATGAGACGGAAGCGGTTGAAGAGATGGAATTTGCTGAGGGGTGGGAAGAAATGACTGGGGCGATATTGCCTCAGGCTGTAACAGATGTTACTCCCCAGGATGAAACAGACCTTCTCGATCTGGCTGATAATTTAGATATTAGTGACATGCCTGATGATCCCGATGAGGCAATGAACTGGCTCCTTAGCATGGCCCAAGGTGATGCGGCCATTGATTTTGACATGCAGCCGCCCCCGATTACGCCCAGTGAAGATGCCAAATTTGCCATTGATTATGGCGAACCGGCCCTGGTCGTTTCCACTGAACCCGTGGTGGAGATTGTTGAGGAGATGGACACGGCCGTAGCCGGCATAGATGAGTTGGCTGCTGACGAAGCTGATTTTGCTGTTTTGGACGCTGGTGATGAGGAAGGCTGGCTGGAAGACATGCTCAGTGATGATTTGGAGATTGACTTCGACATGCAGCCGCCCCCAATTACGCCCAGTGAAGATGCCAAATTTGCCATTGATTATGGCGAACCGGCTACGGTTATCTCCGAACCGGTTGCCGAGGTCGCGCCTCTGGCAGAATTATCTGAAGAAGATATGTTCACGGCTGTGCCCGAAGACCCTGATGAAGCGATGGCCTGGTTGCAACAACTGGCCGATCAGCAAACCGGTTCTTTGGAGCATGCCCTTGCGCCTGACGATGCGCTATTACCAGCCTGGCTAACCAGTGATGATGCCGAGGTAGCTGAACTGGAGGCTTCACCTGTAGCTGAAGAAGAATTAGACCTGATTGAAGATCTCGGTGTGGACATAGAAGATGATTTATCAGATTCCTTGCCCGATTGGCTGGCAGCGGACGGTGGCCGTTCATCCAGCACCGGGCAGACGGGCTGGTTGACGGCCGTAGAAGATATTGATGTCATTAGCTGGCTGGCGGCCGAACAAGAAGCTACCGCTGTTGATTTTGACGAGGTGATTATGCCGGAGATGGGTGAGATGCGGCCGTCTACAACCCCCACCAGCGACCGTCTTCCATCACTGACCTCTGCCGAGCCAGACATGCCCGCCGAGTCGTTCGAGGTGCAACCCCTGGTGGGCGCAGTCACCACAGATTCACTACCAGATCTACGTGCTGTGTTAGCCGAAAAGCGATACGAGGAAGCTGCTTCCCATTACCAACAACTCATTGCCTCCGGCACAGCTACTTTAGGCTTAATCGCGGAACTGGAATCTCTGGCAGATGAGTATCCCACGCAGCCGGCTTTTCGACGTTTATTGGGTGATGCCTACATGCGCAACGGCCAGCTACAAAAGGCGCTGAACACCTACCGCGTTGCCCTTGACCAATTGTAAAAAACAGGCACAATTTCTTAAGTACAAGAAGCCGGGTTTTTCTGAAAAACCCGGCTTCTTGCTGAATATCTTTATTGGAGTGTAAATCATGGAAAGAACATTAATTTTGGTGAAACCCGACGGTGTACAACGCGGGTTGATTGGTGAGATTATTGGCCGTTTTGAACGGCGCGGCCTGAAACTGGTGGGGATGAAGTTCATCCAGATGACCCCGGAACTGGCGGGTGAACATTATGGGGTGCATCGGGAACGGCCGTTTTACAAAAGCCTGGTCGAATACATCACCTCTGGCCCGGTGGTAGCGATGGTCTGGGAAGGCAACAATGCGGTTGCTGCTGCCCGCGCCACCATGGGCGCGACGAAACCAGTGGAAGCGGCCACCGGCACCATTCGCGGCGATTTAGGGATGGAGATCGGCCGTAACCTGGTACATGGCTCCGACAGCCCCGAAAACGGCGTGAAAGAAGTCAGCCTATTTTTCCTCCCGGAGGAACTCGTCACCTGGAACCGGGCTACCGATAGCTGGATTATTGAGTAACAAAAAAGCCTGCGGTTTTGCCGCAGGCCTTTTTATTTAAGGCTCTTGTGCCCTATATGCTGTGATAATCTTATTGGGCTGAGCGATGTACAGGTAGCCATCGGCAATACTCAACCATCCCCCTTTCTCCGTCTGCCACACCACCTCATGTGTTACACGATCTAGTATATAAGTATGTACAGCCGAAGCCACATAGACATACTTATCTGTCACGACGGGTGCATTGATGAGGTTGCCATCCCCCGCAAAGCCCCATAAGAGTATACCGTCACTGGTTCGCCGTACTTCTAATTCCCCCTCGCGCAAGGCAAACACCTCATTCTCCACTACAGCCGGTATTATTTTGCTGTAATCCCCAGAAATTTGCCACTGTACCTGGCGAGTATCCAGGTTGATAGCCCTAAGTTGGAGCGTATCCACTACGAAAGCAGTATTTATGGCAATGACTGGCGATGTATCCATTGTTTGACGCCAATCCCACCCAACATCTATGCTCCATATTGTAGTGCCAGTGTCAGGATCAAGAACAGCAAAAACACCCTCTTTCCAGCCAAATAACCGACCGTGAGCATAAGCAGGCGTCCACTTTTCAGTACTATGATAAGCGTAAAAATCTTGCCAGAGGTATCCTCCCGTAAAAGCATTGTTGGCTTGTATATCGCCTCCGTCTACCACTGTGTACACCTTATCACCTGCAACAACAGGTGCTAAATGATCTTCCGGGTTTCCGTTGAACAGTTTTCGCCAATTAATTTCACCACTGTACAAATTTAGTGAAGATAGATAATACTGCTGTTGAAAGAACACATTGCCTTTGGCAATGGTGGGGGGATAAACCGAAATGTTACTGGGATATCGCCACAATTCCTGCCCTGTATAGGCATCTAGAGCTATGAGGCCAGCATCACTATTATAAGCATCACTAGAAGCGACTAAAACTCCATCGGCAATAGCTATCTGCTCCAATTCTTGAGAATTACCAGCCGTGTAAGGTAGTGTGACTTGCCAGACCTGGGTGTACCGAGATGCACCAGGGTCGCCAGATTGGTAGCCAGTGTGGGCGGCGTTTTGGCCCAGGGTGGGCCAGGCTGCTTTGAGTATGCTGTCACTGGTGCTGGTATTGTTGGCAATGAGGGGGAGGAAGATGGCGTTATTGTTAATCAGAATGGTTTCGTCGGCTACGGCCGTTGCCCCGCTATCATTTTGCACAACCAACGAATAACGCCCCCGCGGTAGCCCATCTGGAATTTGGGTCGTTAACTGAGTGTTGTTGACCCAGGTGACATTATCTAGTGACGTATTCCCTAAAGAGGCTGTTACGGGCGGAATAAAGTTGTTGCCAGTGATAGTAAGGGTATCACCAGCCTGGGTAAAGGTGGGCGTCACGGCCGTGATCTGCGGTGTGCGCCAGGAGCCAATGGTGATGTCGTCCAGTAAAGCCGGATTACTGATGCCTGTATAGCTGAAAGTGAGGGTTATGGTTTGTCCGGCATAATCCGTCAAATCGGCCCAGGCATGTTGCCAATCGGTGGTGGCCGTTGTAGAGGAAAAGAGTGTATCTGTTTGAACATGGGCGGATAAAACGCCGTCAGCCGGTAACTGGTACAGGAATGAAAGTGTAAGGAGGTGTATACCAGCAGGCACAGGTAAGCTCAAACTCTGGCTAATGCTCATGGCGCTGCCAATACCGGGTAAAGTGACTGCTTGTTGACCGGTATGCGGTTCGGCCGTAGGCTGTATGCCAGCGTTGTTAGTCACCCAGGGAGCCAGGTCTGGTTGCTCAAAATCGCCATTACTTACCACATTATCTATTGGCGGTAAAACAGCCAGGAAGGGTGTGTTCGTGGTCTGGGTGGTGGCGGGTAAGTCACCATAGCCGGGACCGGACCATTCGGCCGTATAACTGCCAGAACCGGCCAGATAGCCGTGGAAAAGGCCGGGTGTGGTGATGCTGTACACGGCCGTTGGCGACAACGTAATCAGTGCATTTGCCACTGGTACTCCCCGATTATCGGTGAGGGTATGGGTGATGGCGGTGGTATAGAAGGTCACGGCCGTGTCCGCTTCTGGCCGCCAACTTTCCGTATGCCCAATGTCATCGGTAGCCTGGCTACGGAATTGATAGGTATGTCCAACTGTGCCGTTGAAAACGGCTGACGTGCTGGCGACATTATTTCGCCACAGAGTCCAATCGCCATCGCCATCCTTCACATACACGTCATAGTTGGCAATGCCTGTGCCTACATCCTGCCCCTGCCATTGCACAGTTGCTTGCGTACCTTGCATGACAGCAGGCAATGGCCTGACGGATGAGGTGGGCACGGCCGCATCTGTTATGGTGGAAACGACCGGTGCGTCATCCCAACTCCTCACATTTCCAGCAATGTCAGTTGCGCGACAGCGAAAATCTGCTGCACCCACAATCCCCCCTTCATAAGTGGTAGCGCTGGATGTTGAGTTTGTTACCAACTCTGTCCAGTTGCTACCGGCCTTACGAACCTGTACATCATATGACCGAACGCCTGGAACAGCGTCCTCCGCGGCCATGCTAAAGCTTATTTGGGGCCATCGCTGCTGACTGGCAGCATTAATTGTACAAATACCAGGGGGTACAGCATCTGTAGAAGCCCAATGGGTTTTCCAGGCACGATTATCTGCGAATAGAGCCTCTTCGAAACCCGAAATGCTTCTTTCTAAGACAATATAACTACTAACCCAATAATATTGACCTTGCTGAAGAATCCAGCGGGTTACAGTATAGGCTAGGTATTCACCGTTTGGTGACCAGGTGGGCAACCAGCTATCCTGATAAAACCCATACACTCCCCCCTGTAGCATGAGAGCGCTACTTCCATCAATATTAATTGTCCAGATTTCCAACCAGCCATCGTTGTCTTGATCGTGGGAAAACGCGATTTTGTCACCTAATGGTGACCAACTTGGATAGAGAGCTGGGGCCGTATTAGGAATACGGTGTGGGTTGGAACCATCAGCATCCATAATCCACAATTCATATGATCCCGTGCGTTGTGAGGAGAAGACGATTTGACTGCCGTCTGGTGACCAACTGGGTGCGCCATCGTAACTATCGGTCAGGGTGAGTCGCCGGACATTGCTGCCGTCGGCGTTCATCACATAAACATCGCTGTTGCCGCTCCGGGTTGATTGAAAAGCGATCAGGCTGTTGTCTGGCGACCAGACGGGTAGTAGATCAGAGGCGGGGTTATTGGTCAGGCGAGTGGTATAGCTTCCATCAGTTGCTGCTTTGTAGATTTCGTTGTTGCCATCCCGGTTAGAGACAAACAGATAAGCCGTTGTACCCCGGTTAAAAACAGGCGTACCGTCTGTGGCAGGATGGTTGACTAGCTGCGTGAGGTTAGTATCATCTGGTCGGATTGAATAGATATTCCAGTTGTTATCACGATACGTTTCAAAAATCAGTTTTGTCCAATTAACGGGCAGATCTTGAGGCACAGAAGTAAAAGGTGACGTTTCTGGAAGTGGATCGGTCGGGAGATAATAAGAGTCTGGCCCCGATTCTACCACCTGGATGGCAAATTCCAGCGGTCGAGGTGGCGCTTCCTGAGCTTGCAGCCAGTTGGCGGCAACAAACAAGATCAAACATATACCTGACAAAGTCAGGATTCTCATTATTTGACGAAATGACATGATATTTCCTCCTTGTGGAAACATTGGCACTGACTCTATGTAATTGATAAATGTGTGGGATACGGCCGTTCCCCATAGCGAAATGGCTTACCCCTGAGCAGAGACGCAAACTGGATTCTTAGTTTTCGTAATCAGGCAATTTCCTGATTATTGCATTTGCAGCACGACGTGGGCACTGTTCCACAGCCCTTCCAGGTCATAATATTCACGCTGTTCGGCCATAAAAACGTGGACAATCACGTCGCCAAAATCTACCAGCACCCACCCGGTTTCTGGTTCCCCTTCTATCGTTACGGGGTAGACACGGCCGTCATGTTTGGCGTCATAAGCAATACTCTGGGCAATTGCCTTCAGTTGTCGGTCATTATCCCCACTGCAAATGAGAAAGTAGTCGGCAAAAATGCTTTGCTCCCGCAAATCAAGCAGTGTAATGTCTGCCCCCTTCTTCTCCAAAATTGAATCTACCAACAGATGCGCTAATTCTAAACTATCCAGAATGTTGTACCTCCATATTTGATTAAAAGATGCCAGATTCTAACATGGACGGCGGAGGCATGACAAGACGTTTGCATCTGCCCAAAGGTGAGCCTAAACTTCTTGTATCACGTATCAAGTGTCATCTACTTTTAACAAGGAGCACATATGGATCGCACACGTATTATTTTTGTGGTGATTGTCGTGGTAGCGCTGTGCATTGTAGGTATTATGGTCGGCGTTCAGGTGATTGGCAACCTGGTGGAAAGTGTGGCCGACTCAGGCGCCGACGCTGACAGCAGCGAGCCACAGGTGGAAGTGCCATCGGGTGGTGTCTTGGTGACGGTGGAATCATCCAACACCAAAGAAGCCTGGATGAATCAGATGGAAGCCGAATTTAACGCCGCCGGATTAGAGACGAGCAACGGCCGTCCTATCGTCGTCGAAGTCACCCATGGCACATCCGGCGGGGCTATGGACGCCATTTTAGGTGGTTCCATGCAGCCCATCGCCTGGAGTCCGGGTGACCAATCCTGGGTGGAGCAGGCCAATGCCGCCTGGCAGCAGCAGTACAACCGACCCTTAGCCAGTGAAGCCTGTCCACCGACAGTCTACGCGCCGCTGGGCTTTGCCATGTGGCAGCCGATGGCGGAAACATTAGGTTGGCCGGATGAGCCGATTGGCTGGGATACGATTGTGGCGCTGGCAGAAGATCCAAACGGTTGGGCTAGTTACGGCCGTCCTGAATGGGGGCAGTTCCGTTTTGGGCATACCCATCCCGCCTATGCCAACTCCGGATTGCTGTCTATGGCCAGTTTTGTTTACGGTGTGGCCGGCAAGACCGACACGCTGACGGCCGCCGATGTGTATGCGCCGGAAGTGGAAGAAGCGATGCGGGCTTTAGAGCAGGTAACGAGCAAGTACGGCCGTCAGGCCCCCGCCATTCTCGACGCCATGGCCCGGCAAGGCCCCAGCTATCTGCATGCCGCCGCTGTGCCGGAAGCCGAAGTGGTGCGCTTCAACATCGAACGTGGCGATGAACTCGCTTTTCCACTGGCTTTTATCTTCCCGGCGGGCGGCACCATTTGGGCTGACCAGCCCTATTGTGTGCTGGATAATGCTGATTGGGTTGATGCCGAGGAAGCAGAAGCGGCCGAAATTTTCCGCGATTTCATCCTGGCACGTGAGCAGCAAGAGAAGGCGATTGAGAATTTTCTACGGCCGTTAGACCTCAATATCCCCCTCCGCGATCCCCTGACCATGGCCAATGGCACCGATCCCAACGTTACCCCACAAACAGTGGCCTCGCTGCCCAGCCCCAACGCCGAAGTGAGCAATGCTGTGATTGATCTTTTCAACATTACCAAACGCAAAGCAACGATGCTGCTGGTGCTGGATGTGTCTGGCAGTATGGAGGGCGACCGCATCAATACCGCCCGCACTGCCACCATTGAATTCCTCAACCGGCTGGACGCCAATGACGAAGTTGGGTTGATAGTTTTTAGCGATGATGTAACCACATTGTCCGAACCGGCGCGGGTAGGAGATGTGGTGGAAGGGTTGTCGCAGCGGGTCAGTGGTCTCATTGCGAATGGCAACACCGCCCTGTATGAAGCTGTCTGCGACGCCGCCAACCAGATGGCCGTGCTGCGTGAAGAAGATGAAGCGGCCAGTGAATCGCGGCTGTATGGCATTATCCTGCTTTCCGATGGGGAAGATACCGTGGGAGACGTAACCGAGAATCAGATGTTTGCCACTTGCCTGCCCACCAATGCTGAGGCCGATGGCTTTCGCATCTATCCCATCGCCTTTGGTGATGCGGCCGACACATCTATCTTGCAGCGCATGGCTAATGTAACTGGCGGTCGTATGTTCACGGCCGATCCCAACTCTGTCAGCAACGTCTATATCTCCATTTCCGCCGAACAGTAATCCCCTAATGAGAGATTGGAGATAGACCTGTCTCCAATCTCTCATCTTCTATTCCCTTTTGACCACTTGCAATTGTCCCCTACTTCGGTTAAACTGACATTTAGACGTATCTAAAATTTTCGGAGGAACTATGTACAACCCTTTGACTGCTTTACTCATTGGCACGGCCGTCCTCGCCGTCCTGCTCCTCTTATTCATACCAGAACACGGGCTGGTTTGGCGCTGGCAGCAGACCCGCCGCCTGTCGCAGCGTGTGTTGACCGAAGATGCGCTCAAGTTCATTCACAAAGCCGAGATGCGCGGTGAAAAGCCAACCCTGGCGGCCATTGCCGGGACGTTGCGCATTAATCAGAACGACACGGCCGTCCTCCTCACCCACATGCAAACCGAACAACTGCTGACCATGCAAGAGGGGCAGATTCAACTGACCCCGCCGGGCCGGGAGGCGGCTCTGCACATTATCCGCGCCCACCGGCTGTGGGAACGCCACCTGGCCGAAGAAACCGGGTATGACGAAGTGGAGTGGCACGGCCGTGCCGAGCAAATTGAACACCAGCTATCCCCCGCCGAGGTGGATGCGCTGGCCGAACGGCTGGGCCACCCCACCCATGACCCGCACGGCGACCCGATTCCCAGTGCTTCCGGGCAAATGATATCGCACGGCGGCATCGCGTTGACGCAGTTGCCGCTGGACAAACCGGCCCGTATCGTCCATCTGGAAGATGAGCCGGAACTGGTCTACGCTCAACTGGCAGCCGAAGGGCTGCATCCGGGCATGACGGTGCGGGTGATGGAAGCCTCGTCGGAGCGCATTCGTTTTTGGGCGAATGGCAACGAACACCGGCTGGCCCCCATCCTGGCGGCGAATGTGTCGGTGGTGGAAGTGGAAACGGCCGTAGTGCCCGAACCGGCCCCCATTGGTGAACCACTCACCGCCCTGAAACCGGGTGAAATGGGTGAAGTCGTCGCCATTTCACCCACCTGCCGCGGCGCGGAACGTCGCCGTTTTATGGATTTAGGCATCCTGCGCGGCGCAAAAATCACCGCCGGCTTTCGCAGCCCCAGCGGCGACCCCGTCGCTTACCAGATTCGCGGCGCGACCATCGCCCTGCGGCGGGAACAGGCTGCTCTAATTTCAGTGAATCGTGTTTCGTAGATCGTTTAGTTATCAAAGATTACGCAGATTTCACAGATAAGAAATCTGTGTAATCTGCGCAATCTTTGATTATTTTCAGGATGTCAATTATGCAAAATCAACACACCCCCGACGGCTGCGCCACCTGCCCCATTCACAATGCCGGGAATTTGAAAAAACTGGGTATTGATATGACGGAATGGGATTATGTGGTGGCGCTGGCCGGGAATCCAAATACCGGCAAAAGCACTGTATTTAATGCCCTGACCGGGCTGCGCCAGCACACCGGCAACTGGCCCGGCAAGACCGTTACCCGCGCTGAAGGTGGCTTCAGCTACGCGGACGCCCGCTATAAACTGGTTGACTTGCCCGGCACCTATTCGCTGCTTTCTACCAGCCTGGATGAAGAAGTGGCGCGGGATTTTATTCTCTTCGGCCAGCCGGACGTGACTATCATTGTGCTGGATGCTACCCGGCTAGAACGTAACCTGAATCTGGCGCTGCAAGTGCTGGAAATTACCGACCGGGCGGTGGCCTGCCTGAACCTGATGGACGAGGCCAAACGGCATGGTCTGGTAGTGGATGACCGGAGATTGGCGCGGGATTTGGGTATTCCGGTGGTGCCGACGGCCGCACGGTACGGCCGTGGCCTGCCCGAACTGCTGCAAGCTATCCATGAAGTGGCGACGGGCACGGCCGTGTGCAAACCATACCGCATGAAAAGTGAATCATCAGCCGTGCAGAAGGCGATTACCCAGTTGGTACAGCAGTTACAGACCGCATTTCCCGGCCTGCCCAATGCCCGTTGGGTGGCCTTGCGGCTGCTGGATGGCGACCAGAGCATTATCCGTGCCGTGCGCAACGGTGAACTGGGCCGTTTGAATGTACCCGCACCGCAGCAAAATAACCGTATTGAATTGGAGGTACTGGCATGACCACCTATCCTTTGAATGGCCGGGGCATCATCGCCCCACAACCCAACCCTGATCCGCAGGACGCCGTTTTGCAATTGGCTGTATCCCTGCGCTGGCAAATTGGGCAGGATTTCCACGAGCAGTTGATGGAAGACATCTACACCAACGCGGCCCAATTGGCCGACCGAGCTGTGACGCGCCCTGGCGAAAAGCCCCGTTTTGACCTGGATCGCACGATTGACCGCATTGTCACCAGCCGCATTTGGGGCTTCCCGATGATGATTGCCATGCTGGCGGCCGTCTTCTGGATCACCATTATTGGCGCGAATGTGCCCTCCCAAATGTTGGCCTCGATTCTCATTGATACGATGGTGCCACTGCTGCATCAACTGGCTAACGCGATTGGGCTGCCCTGGTGGTTGAGCGGGCTTCTGATTGATGGCATGTATCTGGCCACGGCCTGGGTGGTGAGCGTGATGCTGCCGCCGATGGCGATTTTCTTCCCGCTGTTTACATTGTTGGAAGATTTTGGCTATCTGCCACGAGTGGCGTTTAATCTGGATAATGTGTTTAAGAAGTCGGGGGCGCATGGCAAACAGTCATTGAGCATGATGATGGGTTTTGGCTGTAATGCGGCGGGGGTGATTGCCACACGGGTGATTGACAGTCCCCGTGAACGGCTGATTGCTATCATCACCAATAATTTCGCGCTCTGCAACGGCCGTTGGCCCACCCAAATTCTTATCGCCAGCCTGTTTGTGGGCGCATTGGTGCCGGTGTACATCTCCGGGCTTGTCTCCGCACTGGCGGTGGTGGCGATTGCCGTGTTGGGCGTGGTGCTGACCTTTGCTGTCTCCTGGACGCTGTCGCGTACGGTCCTGCGCGGCGAACTGTCTACCTTTAGCCTGGAACTGCCGCCGTATCGGCCGCCGCGGGTGCTGCAAACCATTTACACCTCACTGATTGACCGCACGTTGTATGTGTTGTGGCGGGCGGTGGTGTTTGCGCTGCCCGCTGGGGCTGTCATCTGGCTGATTGGCAATGTCACTATTGGTGGCGTCAGCATCGCCGAATATCTGGTCAATTTCTTGAATCCGGTGGGCATTTTGATTGGGCTGAACGGCGTGATATTGCTGGCGTATGTGGTAGCGATTCCGGCGAATGAGATCGTCATTCCCACGGTGTTGATGCTGACGGCGATGATGTTGGGCGCGGCGGGCGACGTAGGCGCGGGCGCGGGGGTGATGTTTGAACTGGACGAACCGGCGGCGGTGAAGGGACTGCTGACGGCCGGTGGCTGGACATTGCTCACGGCCGTGAACCTGATGCTCTTTTCGCTCATTCACAACCCATGCAGCACCACCATTTACACCATTTACAAAGAGACGGGCAGTAAGCGGTGGACGGCCGTGTCTGCCCTGCTCCCCCTGGCACTCGGTTTCACCGTCACCTTCTTCGTCGCCCAAATCTGGCGGCTGGTGGCGGGATGGTTGGGGGGGTAAATTTCTGAGGAAAGAGACTGAGAGATTAGGAGACTGACTGTTTTACAATCTTACTCTAATTGCATCGGTTACAAGTTAAGGGATTTTGTGAGTTGTCAAGTCAGTAAACGAAGCGCTTGCCATTTTATTCATCCTCCATAAAGTTTGAATAAAATGTGCCTTTTTTCGATGTACTCATGGTTCGGTTTTTAAAGTTCTAGTGATGTACAGATGGTTTTCTAACTATATTTTTTTTCGATGTATTGACGTATGACAGGTAATTCCTGATGGGCGCCCGTTAGCTATTGATCAACGTACAAAAACTGTTGGTGATGGGTTGGCGACTATTTGTTCAATGGGAAGGGTGGCAGGGGTTACGGCCGTAACCCCTGCATCACGGCCGTAGCCGACAATCAACTCCCCTGGTCAATATACAAAACCGGGTTGGCGTTGAAAAGACTCAACTGGTGGGCTATCAAACCCGTTTGTACCGGCTGTACCCTCCCAACGAACGCTCGCGGGGTGCCAAGATAAGGACTGTTTCGGGAGGCATGGAAATCGTGATGAAGGCTGCCTGGACGGTACATACCGAGGGAAAATCTACTGGTGCAAGTACATCAATCAGGGGTGTGTCATCCATCAGAAACTCATTGCCGATCAGCACCTGTTCTGTAACGGTTGAACCAGCCGGGTTGACCAGTACGACTATTGTCTCCAGCGCCCGGTCGGTATAACGCTCAAACGCCAGCAAGCGATCTGACTCCACCAGCCGGAAATTCCCGATGCGCAGCGCCCGGTGCTGTTTCCGCAACGCGATCAGCTTCTTGATCCAGGCCAGTTCGGGATTGTCGTCGCGTACCAGATCCCAGCGCATAGGGCCGCGATTTTCAGGATCGTTACCCCCAATCATTCCTACTTCACTGCCATAATAGATATTGGGAGCGCCGGGCAATGTAAATTGCAACGCCTGGACCAACCTGCGAAGTGAATCCTTGGGAATCTGACTGGCGATGCGCGGAATATCATGGTTATCAATCACCACCCAGGATTTGAGCAGTGGCTCAATGCCTGAATCGCTGACCAGGCGGGCCAACATGCGGCTGGTTAATGACGGGGCAATTTCTCCTGAAGCCAGGCCCAGCACAATTTTGCGCAGGTTGAAGTTCATGACCGCATCAATAGACTCGAGCCATTTACCAGGGTAATTGACAATCTCGCCTACAACCAGGGAACCGGGCTTTTCCAGGTGCGCGGCGCGGGTGAGATCCCGCAGGTAATCAGGCCCCAGTTCAAAGGCTGTATCCAGACGCCAACCATCCGCGCCGTCACGCAGGTAGCTACGCACAACGGAGTCTGGATTTTCATAGAGATATGCACGCACGGCCTGGTTTTCGAGGTTTAATTCCGGCAGGTTTTGGAAACCCGTCCATGCCCGCGCCCCACCAGCATACTGCGGCCCAATAGCGAACCAATCCCGCCAGGGGCTGGTTGGATTTGCGAGCGCATCCTGAAAGATCGGGGCATTCCGCCCCATGTGATTGAAGACCCCATCCAACACCAACTTCATATCGCGGGCATGGACATCTGCTACCAGACGCAAGAAGTCATCCCGGTTTCCAAACTCAGGAGAGATTTTCATAAAGTCCAGGGCATCGTATTTATGGTTCGTGTAGGCCAGATGGATTGGGTTGAGATAGAGCACATCTGCCCCAAGTTGCTGTATATGGTCGAGCCGGCTACAGAGACTGGCAAAATCCCCGCCCCAGAACTCTAATTCCTGGCTATTCAGTCTCGCATCTGGCAGGTAAGTGCCTGGTTTCGGCGTTTCTGACCAGTCACGCAGCACTTTGGGGGGCGGATATAGCACACGCTTGGCATCCAGTTGAGTTGAAGGCGCAAACCGGTCCACGAGTACCTGATAGACGATAGCGCCATTACGCC
>CAYXUZ010000078.1:19335-28100 GCA_964467705.1 uncultured Ardenticatenaceae bacterium
CCAGTCCTGCTCACGCCTCACAAAGGTCTCAGGGTCATCATCTTGGGTCAGTCTGTTTGTCGGGGTTCTGGTTGTTGTCATCGTATCCTCTTATCTATTCATTCATCCTTTGTACGTCTGCTCTTGGTCGAAGCCCTACATCCAGGTTTAGCCGCGTCTGGAAAACCTTGCTAGCTTTTCGGCACGATTTTGGGTGGTAGATATATGGTGAATTCCACGATGGGCTGCACCAGGACGCTGTGGGGTGACTGCTGCTCCTCGGCCGAGACCAGACCCATCCGGCTGAGCAGGCCAAACTGTGCGGTGACGATGCTGGCTGGCTGTACCCTCAACTGGTCATGCCAGACGCGGTACGACCCCACACGGCCGTCGCGGCGATGATAAAAACTTACCAGCGGATGCGTCAGGTAGACCAGACCGCTTTCGGTGTCCGGGAACCCAGGCAGGCACAGGGGTGACTTTGCATCCTGGCTTAATTCAACTTCGGCCGGCGCCCACGCCGCTTCCGTCTGCATCCGATACCGGCTGTACCGGCCCGTCTGCGGGTCATAGGCGCAGTCAAAGCTGATCTGGCCGGGATGCCAGGGCAGCCTCCAGATGTGCCGGGGGATGAGCACCGTCCATGAGTCAAGCGTCGTACCCAGAAACCAGACGCCGCGCTCACCCGTGACCGTATCCATAATGTAGATGCGGTAGTTGGTTTGGCCCATCCGAAATTTCGGAAAGGGAAAGACGGCCGAGGTGAAATCCACGTCCAGAAAAGGAACTACAGAGAGCAGGGCGTGGGCACGGCCGTTAATCACGACTTCATCTAGTCTGAACCTGTCGGGAATCAGGCCGATGAAACGTTCTGGCTGAACGGCATAGCTGATGATGGCAAAATGATGAAGCTGGCAGACCGCATCAATCCTCTTTGGTCGGGGACGCTCGTTCAGAACATCAGCAAATTGCAATGGAGTGAGCATGAACTTTCCAGAGAAAATCTAGCGACCAACTTCAGTCAAACTTTCCCCAAACACAATCCTGTGACCATCTGGCGTGACGACAGAAAATTCGCGCATGCCCCAGGGCTTGTCCGCCAGTTTGTGCCAGATTTCCACACCATTCTTGATGGTCTCTTCATAAAGACCGGCTGCGTCCCGGACATGAAGGTAGGCAAACCATGAGTGGTCCTGAGCCTGTGACATTGGCATCGCATCAGGGCAATGACCCAGACGCAGCTTACAAGCGCCGCGACTCAGGAAAACCCAACCATCAACACTGAAATCTTCGGTGAAACCCAGTTTTTCCAGATAAAATTTCTTTGAAGCTGCCAGATCAGTAACAGCTAATACAAAGGTGGATGCAAGAATGTCAGATATGTTGCCACTCCTTTCTTTACTGCCGAACGCTAAGTTAGCCAACTCCAACCCGAACTTCTACATCTGCCTTTTGTAGGTAATCAGCAGGTTCCCAACCGGGTCTCGGAAAGCAGGCGTCCGCACGCTACCGATGTCTTCGATATTCCGTGAACGCCTCCAGGAACGCCGCCAGATTCTCAAGTGTAGAGGTCATCCCTGCTTCGTGATCAACCTGTTGGATGCCCGGCGGCACGTTCTGGCAACGGATAGAGACTTTTGTCCCCTCAGGTACGGGCAGAAACGTCCATATTTGCCCCGTCATTCCCTGTGGCGGAAGCCAGGTCACTATAGCCTTTTCGTGGGCAAACGCCTGATAGATGGCCGACGGAGGCGCGTGGATTATTCTGGATGCCTGGTCAATTCTCGTTGTCATGTTTACCTTAATTGCGTACGCATGGGAAATTATATCATGCCATGTCAGTTGTGGGTGGATACAACTGGCGGAAAGTTGATGTATAGAGAGGCGTAAGCGGGGCGGTGGTAGCTGTGTAGAATAGGGTTACGGCCGTCAAAACCCGTGCCATTTCCCAATTTCCCAAATATTACTTGACAATAACTAAAATTTGGCGTAAAAATTAGAACATGCGGTCTAATGAAGATTGGTTCAACCTGGAAGATTGAACCAATCTGGATAAATGATGACACGGTTAGCTTCGCGCACATCGCGCCTACGGCAGATTGAGGAGATATTGGTGCTGCACCCGGACGGGATGCGAGCGGTTGACCTGGCGGAAGAAGTCGGGGTAGACCGGCGCACCGTGTATCGGGATGTGGAGTTTTTGTGTGAACAGGGGGTGCCGGTGTGGCAGAAAGACGGCCGTTTTGGGATCAACCGCACCAGCTACATCAGTACCGTTCACCTGACCTTCCATGAGGCCATTGCCTTGATGTTGGCCGGGTTGTTGCTCTCACGCACCATTGACGAGCGCAACCCCCACGCCATGACGGCGCTGCGTAAACTGGCGATGACCCTGCCACGGCCGTTTACTCCCCACTTGAAACGGGCCGCCGACCGGGTGCTGGCAAACCAGGAAGGGCAGCGACAAATCGCCGTGCTGGAGGCGCTGGCGGAAGGGTGGGGTACAGGCCACAAAGTTCGCATTGGCTACCGTTCGCCGCGCAGTGGGCAGTTGCGGGAGCGGCTGCTGGCCCCCTATGCGCTCGAACCCACTCCGTCGGGCATTTACGTCATTGGCCATGACGACTGGGCCAATGATATGCGCACCTTTAAGCTGGATCGGTTGGAAACGGCCGTTGTCACCCCTCGCAAATTCACCATCCCGGAAACGTTTGACCTGGAAGCGCACCTGGCATCTGGCTGGCGCATCATGGCTGGGGAAACCATTTCCGAGGTGGTGTTGCAATTCACGCCGGAGGTGACGCCCCATATTTTTGAGCGGCAGTGGCATCCCACGCAAAAGCTGGAGCGGTTGGAAAATGGGGGGTGTCTGTTGAAAGTGCAGGTGGCGCAACCGGAAGAGATGCAGCCCTTCATCCGCAGTTGGGGAGCGCAGGTGAAGGTGTTGGCCCCGGATTGGTTACGTGACCAGATCGCCGCCGAACTATATCTGGCGGCGCAGCAGTACGAGAACGAAAGACCCTAAGGGTTTCCCAGATTCTTAGGGCCTTTCGTATTACTTCACTCATGTTACGCAGGCTGTCGCCGGTTTCCAGACCGTGCGACGCTGGCTCGGTGGGACACCGGACAGAGCAGGTGAGTCTTTCCTATTTTTATCTATCGCCCGGTTTATTCGCCTTCTGGCGCAGGTGTGACCGGTATTTCGGGGGTTGCTGTTGGTTCGGTGTAAAAGATGGGGTCCAGGCGTGGCGTTTCCGGCGTGCGGCCACGATCAAACTCGGTAAAGGTGAGATTGCCGGTGAGACGGCCGTCAATGAAGCTGGATAACTGCTGTTGTTTGGCCTGGGTAATGGCGGCTTCGCTTAACGGCCGTGTTTCCCGCCCTGACACCATAATCAGGTAATACCGATTTGTCTCCTCATCTACCGCTTGCACAATAACGGCCGTAGGCTCATCCAGTGGTTGTGTGAAGATGGCGGCGGCGGCATCTGTACCAAAAGATTGCTCCACTTCAGCTTCTGTGCGCCAAAGTATCTCCGATACGACCGGATTAGAAGTGGCCTCCGGATCAAACGGCTGGCTGCGTAGTTCATTCCATGTTTGTAGAAAACCATTGGTCTCCACAAGTGCCTGGGCTTCATTGGCATCTTCTTCGGTGTCAAAGGCCATAAAGTAAAAACTGGCATGTGGCGCTTCCGCAGATAAGTTGAACTCTTCTGCCAAAACATCTGCCAGCTTTTCCCGATAAAGCTGTAAACGAACATATTCCCGATACTGGGCTTCGCTGATACCCAATTCCCGGTACTGCGCCAACAAGTCGGCCAGTTGTTCCTGAAAAGCGGATTCCGATACAGGTGTCGCTGTAGGTTGCGGCGTGCCAGTTGGCCCTAGCGTCGGTGTGGGAAAGGGGGTGTTGGTGGGCAGCAGTTCGGTGATCACGGCCGTGGGAATGGGCGTGATAGACGGCGTGGGCATAATCGTTTCCGTCGGCGTGGGGAACGGTGTGGGCGATTGCCCACCAAAGAA
This sequence comes from uncultured Ardenticatenaceae bacterium, assembly GCA_964467705.1. GTDB lineage: Bacteria > Chloroflexota > Anaerolineae > Promineifilales > Promineifilaceae > CAADGU01. Next base: position 23,341 of record CAYXUZ010000078.1, read on the forward strand.
ATTAAATGACTCGCCAATGGCTTCATCCACCTCAGCGTCTGTCACCGTAATCCCCCGATCACCGGCAGCCTGTAAAACAATGACATCTTCCGCCATCTGATTCAAAACCGTTTGCCCCATCAGGTCTGGTTGCAGCAGTTCGTTAATTAGCTGTCCATAAAACTGTTGGATTAAGCCCACATCTCCAAACGATTCAAGCTGATTTTCCAGCAGCAAGATACGCTGCGCCCTCTCCAAACGTACCCGATCTTGCCATTCACGTAGGCTGATGCTGTCACCGCTGACTTCAGCCACAGCCCGGTTGGGCGATATAAACACCTCATTGACGAGGGCAACCAGCAGTACCAACAGTAAAATACCGCCGACAACGGCCGTTGCTATATAAATGGTGCGCTTTTGTTCCCGTTCCTTCCGGGCCATCAACACTTCTTTACGGGATTGACGTTGTTGGTCTTCGCCAACCGTTTTCGTTTGCTTCTTGGTCATATTCTTCCAAAGGAATTGAGGAATGACTGTTTCCTCAGTTCCTTATTCTTGCACAAAGGGCACCAACGCCAAATGACGCGCACGTTTAATCGCCTGGGCCAATTCTCGTTGGTGTTTGGCGCAGACCCCTGTCTGACGGCGCGGCCGAATACGGCCAAATTCATTCACGTAACGCAACATCTGATCAGCTTGTTTGTAATCAATTACTCTATTTTTATCGGCGCAAAAGGGACAACTCTTCTTGCGCACTTTTTGTTCATTCATCGTAACCTCCGGTGTCGGTTAAAACAATTAAATCATGGGCCACCACTTCTGTGCGGAAATGTTTCCGCCCCTGAGAGTCTTCCCAGCTTCGTGTCTGCAAACGACCTTCAACATAAACATATTGCTCATGTCCAATGCGTTTTTCGCAGATCTCGGCTAGGTTACCCCAGGCGACCACATTAAACCACTCAGTTTCTTCGTGGTGTTCACCTTCCGATGACGTCCAACTGCGGGATGTGGCCAGGCTAAAAGTGGCTACTGCTCGGCCGGCAGGGGTATGCCGCACTTCAGGTTGATTATCTACCCAGCCAATGAGCATTACTTTGTTTAGCCCTCGGTTCATGGCGCTCTCCCATCCAGACCCTAAAGGTTTTCACAAACCCTTAGGGTCTTATTTAGACCTCTTTGCGCACAACCAGGAAACGCAGCAGATCTTCCACGTAACGCATGTTTCGCTCGGTATCGGCCACACGAGCGGGGTCCAGGTTGGCTTCAAAGAAGACGTAATAGCCCTGCTTGTGCTTTCTGATTTGGTAAGCGAGCTGCCGCATGCCCCAATGGTTGGCTACAGGTTTGGCTTCTTCGCCTTCACCATGGGTCAACCAGGTGGTTACGCGCTCAATTAACTCTTTGCGCGCGGCCTCTTCTAAATTGGGCTGAACAATAATAGTTACCTCGTACTCACGCACGTTGCATACCTCCTTTCCTTGGAATTACTCTAGCGAGCTTTGCCCTTTTTGCCAGACAATCTGGTTGTAAGAGCGGAAAGCAGCAGAAGTATAAAGTTGTTTGCTGTGCAACGGGGCGGGATAATAACACAAATTACATTTTTCACAAGGGCAACATGAGTATTTTTTAACGGCTACGGCCGTCACCGTATAATTGCCTTTTGTTTTCTACTATTTTCCGAGGTGTTATGAGTGAAGAACTAACCAATCCTGATTCAACTATAGCTGATACGGCCGTGCCCCCCGCACCACCAGCCCCCACCGTTATCCATGTCAAAAGCGATGGCAACGGCCGTACCCCTGCCTGGGTATTGGTGGGCGTGAGTCTGGGCTTTTTGCTGCCAATGTGCGCCTGCGGTTTTCTGATGGTCACATTCTTTTTCAGCCTGGCGCTGGCGGGCAGCGCCAGCCCCGCCACCGGCTCCGGCGGTTTTGGTGATGCCGTGGCCATTGTGCGCGTGGAAGGGGCTATCACCCATAGCGATGATACCCAAAGCGCCCTCGGCGCTGTCAGCGGCACGGTGATCAACGATTTGCGCACGGCCGTCGCCGACGAGTCTGTCAAGGCAATCGTACTGCGGGTGGATAGCCCTGGCGGCACCGTCACCGGCTCTGCCCAAATCCACGATGCTCTGGCCGAAATAGAAAAACCGGTGGTCGTCAGCATGGCCGGCACGGCCGCTTCCGGCGGTTATTACGTCAGCGCCCCAGCCGACTATATCTTCGCCCGGCCAGACACCACCACCGGCAGCCTGGGCGTGGTGCTGACACTGTATAACGTGACGGAGCTGATGGATAAAGTGGGGGTGGACGTAAACAGCATCACCAGCGGCCCTAACAAGACCATCGGCAATCCCTGGGAACCGTTGACGGCCGAACAAGAAGCTATTTTGCAATCCATCGCCGACGAGGCGTATGATGGGTTTGTGCAGGTGATTGTAGACGGCCGTAATCTGCCCGAAGATGAGGTGCGTGCGTTGGCCGACGGCCGTATCTACAGCGGCAGCCAGGCATTAGAACTGGGCCTGGTAGATGAATTGGGCGATCTGCAAGAGGCCATCAACAAAGCCGCCGATCTGGGCGGTATCACCGGCGAACCGCGCATTGTTGAATATGAGCACCTGCCCAGTTTTGGCGACCTTCTCGCCGGTTTCTCCTCACGCTTCAACCAGAGTGAAGCCGAGCAAACGTTGGAACTGGTCACAACCCTGATGACACCGCATATGGAATATCGCTACATCGGCCTCGGCGCAAACTGAAAGCAACCATGATTTTACCGAAAAATCTGCACAACAGACGCAGACCCCTACTTCTAGGAGAAAAAATCAGGGCCACTTGTGTCATTCGTGGCCGTTTCTTCATATTGTTAGTGATCACTCTTTTGGCCGCGATGCTGTTACGGCCGTCAACCACTGCCCCGGCCGCCGCACAGGGCCAGACCAGACTGGTGTTGGCGTTTTATTATGCCTGGTACAGCCCTAACTCGTTTGGCCCAGGCATCACCCCCTGGCAGCCACCCGCGCCGTACTATTCCACCGATGCCGGTGTCATCCAACGGCACGTCAGCCAGGCGCAGTCTGCGGGCATAGACGCTTTTGTGCAAAGCTGGTATGGCCCACAAACCGCCAACAACCAGACCGAGACCAACTTTCAAACGCTGCTCAACATCGCTGGCGGCAGTGGCTTCAAAGCGGCCGTAGATTTTGAAACGGCCAGCCCCTTTTTCGCCACCAACGATGACCGCATCAATGCCCTGCGTACCCTGTTGCAAACCCATGCCACCCATCCCGCCTATCTGCGTGTGGATGGCAAACCCGTCATCTTCTTCTGGGCCAACTGGATTCTCACCCCGGCCGATTGGGTAACGATTCGCAGCGCCGTAGACCCGGATCGCAACTCCATCTGGATTGCCGAAGGGGGAAATACCAGCTACTTGAACTCCTTTGACGGGCTGCATCTGTATAACATTGCCTGGTCGAGTAATCCGGCGGGCACGGCCGTGACCTGGGCCGCCAATACCCGTGCTGCTGCTGCCATCTATGGCGGTTACAAATACTGGGTGGCTACCGCCATGCCCGGTTGGGATGACACGCTGGTGGGGCGGGGGGACGCCGCCTTTACCCGTGACCGTAACAATGGCGCGTATTACCGTTCCAGCTTTGGCGGCGCGGCCGCCAGCGCCCCAGATATGATCATCATCACCTCGTTTAATGAGTGGCGCGAGGGCAGCAACATTGAGCCAAGCGTGGAGCATGGCGAGTTTTATTTGCAGCTCACGGCCGAACTGAGCGCCGGATTCAAGTCGGGGTCATTGCCTACCGTGCCCCTGCCAGGCACAGACCCCACCGCCGACCCCAATGCGTCGCCGACAGTGCCACCGGCCACGTTTACGCCCGGCCCCTCGCCGACGCCCACCCAAACAGCCTCGCCTGCGCCCACCTTGCCACCAACCAATACACCAGCGCCAACCAACACGCCCACACCGATTGCCTCGCCGACGGCGAATGCCGACGGCCGTATCCTCTACACCATCCAACCGGGTGATACCCTGCTCACCATTGCCGACCGCTTTGGCGTCCCCATCGCCGATTTGTACGCCTTCAACAACCTGACGCCGGACTCGCTGCTTTCGTTGGGGCAAGAAATTGTATTGGCTTATACCATATTGCCCGATGGGTCTAAGATGGTAGCTGGCTTTCCGCAGGCGCGGCAAAAGCCGGATGGCACGATTGTCCATATTGTGCAGAGCGGCGATACCATGTTTGGCATCGCGGCCACGTATGCTCTGACGCTGGACGAACTGGTGGAAGTCAGCGGATTGGCCGCCGATGCTTTGTTGCAGGTGAGCCAGGAGGTCATCGTCGGCCACCAGCCGCAGCCCCAAGAGGTGGGCGGCTCTTCCACCGATGGCCGTGAAGCCGCCCTCTCCCTGACCGATGCCACCGCCGAACCAACCACTGCCCCATCGCCGACACACACACCGACAACGGCCGCGTACCCGGCGGCTACGGCCGTGCCACCCCAACCAACCGCTACGGTGCAAACAATCGTGAATGTACCGACATCTACTGTTGAACCAACGCCGGTCACGGCCGTGACCCCCGCCAGCGCTCCTTTCGATTTCAGCGCCATTTTGCCCTATGGCCTGGCCTTCATTGGCCTGCTATTCCTGGCCGGTGCCGGTATCCTCCTGCTTGCTCGGCGGCAGTGAAACACAGTTCATAATTCCTAATTCCTAATTCATAATTTCTCATTCCTATGACCGAATCCACCCTCTTCAAA
>CAYXUZ010000079.1:0-3282 GCA_964467705.1 uncultured Ardenticatenaceae bacterium
GGGGCTGCGCCGGGCCGGCTTGTGGGCGGTTTTGGGCACGCTGGCTGTATTGTTGTGGGGTGTGTGGCGGGGGACGCGACGGCCGTCTGGCCGCAAAACCGGCCGAGAATCCCGCATACTGCGTGCATCCACCACGACTCTTCTCATCACAGTGAGTTATTTGGGATTGTGTTACCGGCTGTGGCGGCCGTTATCCCTGGTTCTTTCACGACCCGTTCGCGTCCTGGCGCTCCTTTTGGGTTTACTGCTTTACTTTCCCGGTCTGGCGCTGGTGTTGTGGGGGCGGCTGACGTTAGGCGAGATGTACAACGTTTCCAGCAGTATGGGAGCGCAGCTCTACGCCGACCAGCGGTTGATCACCCACGGCCCATTTGCTTATGTGCGCCATCCCATGTATCTGGGACTATGGTTTGTCGGCGTTGGTGGGCTTTTACTTTACCGTACCTGGACTTTTGTGTTTTTACTGCTTCAACTCCCGGCAATGTTTGTGCGCGCCTGGCGTGAGGAGCAGGCGTTGGCGGCCGAGTTTGGCCTCGAATGGCAGGCTTACTGCCAGCAAACACCCGTCTGGCTGCCCCACGTTTTCAAAAAACACAACGAATGAATGTTTTAGCTGCGTATTGCACGCATCCGTTTAGTGCGCGGCTGTACACAAAGGAGATGATTGTGATGTTAGCCAAGAATAGAATTGCCATGAGGGGTTCCGGTGTTTTGTTGGTGGCGCTGACGGCCGTAGGCATTGGCTTATGGGCGCGCCGCCGCCACCCGCATATGCCCTGCCCATCCAGTTTGAGTTTTCTGCTGGAGAATCCGTTTATGAACCGGGTCGCCGGCGCTGAATTGCTGCTTGACCGGGCTGGCGTATCGCCGGGTATGCGGGTGCTGGATGTGGGCTGTGGGCCAGGGCGCATTACGTTGCCTGCCGCCCGGCGTGTGGGTCTCGCCGGTGAAGTGGTAGCCCTGGACATTCAACCGGCTATGCTGCGGCGCGTACAAGAAAAGCTGACCGCCCAAAAGGTACACAATGTGCGTCTGCTTCAGGCAGGCGCAGGCGAGGGCAAGACCGAACCGGAATCGTTTGACCGCGCCTTTTTGGTGACGGTGTTGGGCGAAATTCCAGACAAACCGGCTGCGCTGCGTGAAATTTACCGGGCGCTCAAACCGGGCGGTATTCTGTCCATCACCGAAGTCTTTCCTGACCCGGACATGCTGCGACCAACTGTCATTCGCCAACTGGCCCAAGAAACTGGATTTTCAGTCGCCGAGCAGATTGGTAGTTTCCCGGCGTTTACCATGAATCTGGTGAAACCAGCCGGGGCGTGGTAATCAGGCAGACCTGGCAGGTTGGCCAACCTGTCAGGTTTGGGAGGTTGCCAGATGAAATTCGTATCCCTTCTTCACACGGCAGGGGTCTTGTACCAGCTTCGGAAACACGATGGCTGGTCACGGCCGCAGCTTGAAATGTACCAGCAGCAAAAGTTGCGCGAACTCTGTGCTTTTGCGGTGCAACATTCACCCTTTTATGCCCATCACTACCGGCAGACGCCGATGCCTGGCGGTGATTTGCGTGAACTGCCGCCGGTGACCAAGCCCCTGTTAATGGCTCATTTCGACGAGTGGGTGACGGACACGGCCGTTACCCTGGCAGGCGTCAAAGAGTTTATTGCTAATCCATCGCTGGTTGGCCATCTGTATCTGGATCGTTTTGCCGTCTTTACTACTTCAGGCACCACCGGTACGCCAGGCATCTTTCTCCATGAGCGTGACGCCCTGACAGTATATGACCTGCTCTGGCTGTGGCGTGGCTGGCGAGCCTGGCTTGGCATCAGGCGATTGCTGGACACATGGCGGCCGGCTTTCCGGGAGGTATTTTTAGTGGCGACCGGCGCTCATTTTGGCGGCACGGCCACAGCTGCGCGTGTGCGTCAACGTTATCCCCAGATGGCTGGCCATCTGGAAAGCGTCTCGGTATTGCTACCTTTGCCGGAGATGGTGCAGCAGCTTAATTATCTTCAGCCAACTGTGCTGGTGAGTTACCCCACGGCCCTTTCACTACTGGCGCGGGAGCAGCAGGACGGCCGTTTATCCATCCACCCCCTTCTCATTATCACCAGTGGCGAATGGCTGGCCCCGGTTGTTCGTCACGAGGCGGCCACGGCCTTTAGCTGCCCGGTTCGGGACATCTACGGCAGCAGCGAATTTATCTATATGGCTTATATGTGCGACGAAGGCTGGCTGCACCTCAACACCGACTGGCTGATACTGGAGCCGGTGAACGCCAGCTATGACCCCGTACCGCCGGGACAGTCCTCACACACCGTGCTGCTGACCAATCTGGCTAACCGTATCCAGCCGCTGATTCGTTATGACCTGGGCGATAGCATCACGCTCCGCCCGGAACCGTGCCCCTGTGGTAATCCTTTCCCGGCACTACGAGTTGAAGGTCGGCAAGATGAAATACTCACCTTTCACACGGCCGTAGGGACAACGGTCAGGGTGCTACCAATGGCCCTGGCGACGGTGATGGAGACAACACCTGGGGTGCAGCGATACCAGTTGATTCAAGCGACGCCGTCCGTAATCCAGGCACGGTTGGAAGTTGCGGTGGGAGCCGAACGGTCGCAGGTGTGGAGTACGGCCGCGGCGCGCCTTCAGGAATTTCTGACCACCCAGGGTGTGGCTGGAGTGACTATTCAGGAAACGACAGAATCCCCGGAGCGCAATCCACGCACCGGCAAGTTTCGTCAGGTCTGGTCAGAAGTTGGAACAAAAGAAAGCACAAAGGTCGCCCTCATGGATGAAATTGGCTGAGACCGTTGAAGGTAGTATGATAGGCGTTAGTTATCGGTTTTCGGTCTGTAGTGTAAGAGGGTGGCTCCATGGCAATACAAACATTTGGTCGCTATGAAATCAGGCGGGAAATTGGGCGGGGGGGCATGGCCACGGTTTACCTGGCCTATGATCCGCGCTTCCGGCGGGAGGTGGCGCTGAAAGCGATGCCGCACCAATTCACCCATGATCCCATGTTCCGCACCCGCTTTGAACGGGAAGCGCAAACCATTGCTGCCCTGGAACACCCGGCCATTGTGCCGGTGCATGACTTTGGCGAGGAAAACGGCCAGCCATTTATTGTCATGCGTTATATGTCCGGCGGATCGCTGTCTGACCGGTTGAAGCAGGGGCGGTTGTCATTGGCGGCGGCCACGGCCGTGCTCACCCGCATTGCCTCCGCCTTAGACCGGGCACACGGTATTGGCGTTGTTCACCGCGACCTGAAACCGG
>CAYXUZ010000079.1:3292-13062 GCA_964467705.1 uncultured Ardenticatenaceae bacterium
ATATCCTCTTTGATCAGTACGGCGACGCCTATCTGGCCGACTTTGGCATTGCCAAAATTGCCGAAGCGACGGCCGCATTGACCGGCAGTGGGCTGGTGGGTACCCCCGCTTACATGAGTCCTGAACAGGTGAAAGGGGAAAATATAGACGGCCGTTCCGACATCTACTCTCTGGGCATCATCCTCTACGAAATGTTGTCTGGGGCGCAGCCGTACCAGGCCACCACCCCCTGGGGTATCCTGTCCAAACACGTCAACGACCCCATCCCCAGTATCCTGGAGCAGACGCATGATCTCCCACCCCAACTCGATACGATTGTGACACGGGCGCTGGCAAAAGAGGCAGCCGACCGTTTTCAGACGGCGGCGGAACTGGCGACGGCCGTGACGCTGGCGGTGCAGCAACGGCCGTATAGCAGCACATTGACCGTCATGTCGGCTGCCCCAGAACCGGAAACAATCCTGGCGCCGCCTGCCGAACCCACGCCAGTGGTCGCGCCCATGCCAGTGGTCGCGCCCATAGCCGAGCCAGCGCCGGTGGTAGCCGAGCTTGAGGCTGCCCTGACAGAAGCGGCGATGCCCACCCGAAGGGTGGAACCGCTGCCGGACAAAATCAAGCCGCCGTCTTCCCTGCCTAAACCTGCTCCGCCACCCGTGCCCACGGCCGTTGCTCCCTCCCGCCCCAATAAACTGGCGGCCATACCCGTTTGGGGTTGGCTGGCTGGCGGCGCGATACTATTGGTGGTATTGGTATTCCTGGGACGGGCCTTGCGCCCAGAGGCCACGCCCACCCCCGTGCCTACGGCCGTGTCCACCCAACCCCTGGCCCAAGAGTCGGTGACTTCTGGTGAACCCCTGGGCGAACCCTTGTCTGACTTCATCCAGACCAAATGGGATGAGGATTTTCGCGTCACCGATCTGGCCTATGGGGATGGGGCCTGGGCGGCCATCATGTCCCAAAACAGTCCTTACGGCCGTCAAACCTGGAAGACATCCATCCCTTTCCCTGGTGACTACATTGAGGAAAAGTGGGATGAGGGTTTTCGCGTTACCAACCTGGCGTATGGGGATGGATTATGGCTGGCAGCGTTGTCATTGGAAAGTCCTTACGGCCGTCAGACGTGGAAAACGTCGGTTGCTTTCCCTGGCGATTATATTGAGGAAAAGTGGGAAGAGGGATTCCGTGTCACCAGTCTGGCATATGGGGATGGCGTATGGGCAGTGGTGCTGTCGCAAGAGAGTCCCTACGGCCGTCAGACCTGGAAAACGTCGGTTGCTTTCCCTGGCGACTACATTGAGGAAAAGTGGGACGAGGGATTCCGCCTGACCAGTCTGGCGTATGGGGATGGGGTATGGGCAGTGGTGCTGTCGCAAGAGAGTCCCTACGGCCGTCAGACCTGGAAAACGTCGGTTGCTTTCCCTGGCGACTACATTGAGGAAAAGTGGGACGAGGGATTCCGTGTGACGAGCCTGGCGTATGGGGATGGGGTATGGGCAGTGGTGTTGTCACAAGAGAGTCCCTACGGCCGTCAGACCTACCGCGTTTCATCTGATTTTTAAGCAAATGAAAACGGCCGTAACTTGGGGTCACGGCCGTTTGGGGACAAAGTAGTTCTGGTTGGTTGGAATTAAGGCGCGGTTACCACCAACGTGCCCACCATGCCCGCTTCTTTATGCCCTGCTACCGTGCAGTAAAACTCATACTCGCCCGGCGTTGAAGGCGTAAATTCAATTGTCTGGCTGCCACCTGTCGGCGCGAACACGTGAACGTCGGGGTCTAAGTCCATGTGGCCCATATCATGGTCACTCATCTCATCGTGTCCGCCTATCTCACTGTGCTCGCCCATCTCATTGTGGCCGTCTGATCCATGCTCTCCCATTTCCTCTACTATCACTTCCCCGGTATGCGGTATTTCAATGATGCTAAAATCATGCTCCAACGCCCCATTGTTATGCAGGGTCAGTTTGACCGGCCGCCCGGCCACTACCTCGATGCGATTATTGTCATAGGCAATATCCGTCGCCTTCAACGTAACGGCCGTGCGCGGCGCAACAGCAGCGGCGGACGACGGCTCGGCCGTACCGCCACAGGCGGCTAACCCCATGGTCAGCCCGACAAACAAAATAACAACCAATTTCTTCACAGGTAAGGTTCTCCTTCGTGCCTTCAGATTTTTATTGGTTCAATCTCAAGTTGAAACAATCTTATACAACTTTGCGTGCTATGTGCCGCGCCATTCGGCTTGAGTTCACTACGCCAAATGGCCTGCGGCGCGGTTGGCGGCAGGATGTTGGCGGCCAGTTCCACCACCATTTCCGGTTGCTGTGGGTCATTGCTGGCAATGAACACCTGCCGCAGCAGCGGCCCGGTCAGCCCCGGCCCATGTGCACCAGAATCAAAAGTAATGGATAACACACCGCTGCTCCCGGCCGGGATCGTCATTGGATTTAGGCTTGCCTGAGTGCAGCCGCAGGAGGTGGTGATGTTTTCAATCACCAGATCGGCGGCGCCGTTGTTTTGCACCGACACCTGGCGAGTGACGACCTCGCCGTTCACGACATCGCCCAACTGCAAACGATTTTCGGCAACTGCAATTTGCGGTTGCCCGCCACAAGCGGCCAACACGACGAGCAGCACGGCCGTTACGACCAGCAAGATTACCCCGCGTTTCATCACCATCACCCCTCTGCCGGTTTTATGGTTGGCGGCCCAAACTGCGCGTAGTCCGCCTCAACCTGGGCGAAAATGTCGGCCGTACTCTTGCCCTCATCCATCATGCGCATGGTGTCGTGGGTGATGTCCACGCAAATAGAACAATACTGCGCATGGGGATCAAACTGGATAACACCGGTTTCGTCTCTGCCTGACACGTAACAATCATAGCTGGAGGTGTGCCCCATACCGGCGCAGCCGCAATAACAGGGAATCTCATCCGCAATCTCTGGATTCGCCACCGCAAACTGGTACGCTTCCTGTAAGCGGCGGCCCGATTGCTGCACCTCTTTGGGCATTTCTGACAAGGGAGCCATGGGGTGTTCATGTACGGCCGTCCCGGAGCGGCTTGGGGCTGTGCCCCCGCCGCTGCACCCCGCCAGACCCAATGCCGAAAGGAGAATAGAAGCCAATAACACAATAGATAATGCTTTCATTACACAGCACCTCATCTCACACGTACAGTTGCCTGAATCCAAATCTCCGCCTGGGATTGATTCGGGTCATTGTTTTCAATAATTAAACCCCGGCGCACCGTTTGCCCGGCCGCGTCGTGAAAACCGGCGTCAAATACCAGCTTTATTGTGGCCACCTTGCCCGGTGGGATGACACTGGCCGAAATTTCGGCCGTGGTGCAACCACAGGTGGTATAAGCCCGGCTGATCGTTAGCGGCGCGTCACCCGTATTGCGAATGACAAACTCTCGCTCCACCACATCCCGCGGCCCAATCGTGCCAAAATTGTAAAACCTCTCCGACAGTTCAATGGTTGGCTGCGGCTGGCTGTGGGGCAAAAAGGGAATGGGGACGCCTTCGCCCATATCATGTACGGCCAGGATGGGCAGTTCGTGGGCCACATCGGCCGGGTTGTATGCGGCCGATGCGGTGGGCGTGGTGGAGATATACGCTACCACCCCGGCTAATACCAGCAGCACCCCACCCAATAATACGGCTAATGGTAGCCACTCTTGTTTGCGGCGTTTATGCTGTCCCGTCCATCCATTACGCATTTTTACTTTCATCACAAACTCCTCTTTCAATAGCGGCCGATACCAGCCACCAGCCACTATTTTTATTCATCTGATGTCGCCAGCATAGCCGCTGGCAGCCTGAGCCATGAGCGCCAAATGGCCTATCACCCTCAAAAATATGACAAAACCTGTTTTGTCATAAGCCAAATGGCGTATGGCAGACTGGGCTATATGCTCTGGTCTTGACCGTTGTTTTGCGGAATAATCAGCCTATGGACAAACTGATTCGCGTCTTATTAGCCGATGACCATGCCGTTGTTCGCGCCGGTATTCGCCAGTTTTTAGAGCAGGCGGCTGATATTGCCGTCATTGCCGAAGCGGATGATGGCGAGATGGCCCGCAGCCTCATCGGCCAGCACAAACCGGATGTGGCCGTGCTGGACATCCAGATGCCCAAAGCGACGGGCATTGAAGTTACCCGTTGGGTACGCACCCACCATCCAGATGTAGGTGTGTTGGTGCTGACGGCTTATGATGACGATCCGTACGTCACGGCCGTGTTACAAGCCGGCGCCAACGGGTATGTCCTCAAAACGGCGATCCCCACCAGTATCATCCAGGCCGTGCGTGATGTGCATGAAGGCAAATCGGTGTTAGACCCGACCATCACCGGCCGTTTGTTGGCGCACATTGCTGGTCGCACCATGAGTGCCCCACCTGTGTATGAAGAGCTGACCGAACGCGAACGAGAAGTTTTGGCGCTGGCTGCCAAAGGCTATACCAACAAAGCTATCGGTGTGCAGTTGGGCATTAGCGACCGTACCGTGCAAGGCCACCTGGCGAAAATTTACCAAAAGCTAGACACGGGCAGCCGCACCGAAGCCGTGATGAAGGCCGTCTCCCTCGGCCTTATCGAACGGTAATCGGTGAACGGTAATCGGTAATCAGTTACACTTCCGACCACCGATTACCGATCACTGATAACCGATTACCATTATGAAACACCGCCCCAGTCTACCCCTCCAACTTTTTATCCTCATCGTTTTACCGCTAACGGCGCTGCTGCTGCTGATCGCCTTTGGCAGCCTGGGGCTGCACCAGCGTGCCATGCGCCATATGGTGGGCGAACGTGACGAGCGTGCCACCCGCGCTGCGGCCTCGGCCATTGCCGAGCAAATCAATCACCGCCGCTCGGCCATTCGCAGCGTGGCCTTGCACGCCGCCAACGTGGACGCCGGGCCGGCGCACGCACTGACCGACGCTGCTTTTCTACTGCCAGATTTTGAAGGAGGTATGGCCCTCTTTGCGGCCAATGGCGAGCGGCTGGCAGCTTCCACGGATGCCGCCTTATGGCAGATGGTGGTCCTGCCTGAGCCGCCAACAGCATCTGCGGGCCGGGAAAGTTATTTTTTACCGCCAGTTACCGATCCGGAGAGCGGGGAGGTGTTTACGCTGGTGGCGGCGACGGAGGGGGAGGTCACGGCCGTCGGCGCATTTTCCGCCACTTCACTGGCGCGCCGGGCGCTGGCCGACATCTTTGGCGGCCACGAGCAGGCCGCCGTCTACGTGGTCACCGCCGAAGGCGACACATTGTACCATACCGGTATGTTGCCCTGGGGCGATACCACGCCTCTGGCGCAGCCCGGCGCGGCCGATGCCCTGCGCGGCGAAAGCGGCGCCACCTACCTGACGATTGAGGGCGAGGAACACGTTGTTGCCTTTAGCCCCATTTCGCCGGTTGGTTGGGCGCTGGTGCTGGCCGAACCCTGGCGCGCCACCAGCGATCCCCTGCTGCGCACCACCGAACTGGCCCCACTCATCCTCATCCCGGCGCTGGTGGTGGCGCTGCTGGCTTTGTGGTTTGGCGTGCGTCAGGTGGTACGGCCGTTGCAAACCCTGGAACAAAAGGCGACCCAACTGGGTTGGGGTGATTTTGCCGCCATTGAAGAGCCGGTGGGCGGCATCAACGAAATCCAGCGCCTGCAAACGGAACTGATTCACATGGCGCGCAAAGTGCAGTTGGCGCAGCAAAGTTTACGTGGCTACCTGGGCGCTGTCACCACCGGGCAGGAGGAAGAACGCCGCCGCCTAGCCCGTGACCTGCACGATGATACCATCCAGTCACTCATTGCCCTGAACCAGCAAATTCAACTGGCGCAGATGGCCGCCGCCGCAGCGGACGCCGATGAGACCTCGGAGGCCAGATTGGCCACGATGCAGCAAATGACCGGGCAGATGATGACCGATCTGCGCCGCCTGATTCACCATTTGCGGCCGATTTACCTGGAAGATTTGGGGCTGGTTCCCGCCCTGCAAATGTTGGCGCGGGACATGAGCCAGACGATGGGGATAACCGTCTCGTTTGCCGCCGACGGCGCGGCGCAGCGGCTGCCGCCAGAGGTGGAACTGGCGCTGTATCGCATTGCTCAGGAAGGTTTGCGCAATGTGGCCCGCCATGCCCAGGCCAGCCAGGCAGAGGTGCGCCTGGCGTTTGACGATGCGGCAGTCTGCCTGACTATCTGGGATGACGGGCGTGGTTTTGTTGTGCCCGAAAGCCCGGCAGAAATAGCCTCAATCGGGCACTTTGGCCTGCTGGGGGTGCAGGAACGGGCGGAGGCGATTGAGGCGCGGCTGCACATTGAGTCGGCGGCGGGGGCGGGGACGGTGCTGAGGGTGCAACGGCCGTTGTTCCTGACCAGGTGACAAGGTGACGGGGTGACAAGGTGTGCTGGGCTGGCAGGCTATTTGGCGGGGGAAGGGTAGGCAAAATGACCCTGCAAGTCTGTCTAAAATGCTGGTAACATAGGCGGATGCAACCGCCGCCGCCATTTACGCGCATTATCATTCTGGCTGAGGCCACGCTGCCGCGTCTGGCCTGGGTGGCGCTGTTGGAACGGCAGCCCGGGCTGGTGGTGGCGGGCACGGCCGTTCACCTGGATGATGTGTTGTCTATGCCGCCAACCGGTGGGGACACGGCCGTACTCCTTGACCTTCCCCCTATGCAACCCGATCAACTTGTCCGGCTGGCACAGGCGCTGCCCACTTATGGCCTGCTCTGTCTGGTTGATACTTACGATCTGTCGCCCATTGTGGCGCTGCTGCAAGCCGGTGCAACTGGCGTACTGAGCCGTGACGCTTCCCTGTCGGAATTGGCGCGGGCGCTGATCGCGGTGGGGCGCGGTGAAATAGTGCTGCCGCCTTCATTGGCTGTCCGCGCTTTGACGGCTCTGGCGCGTGGTGAAGCAACACAGCCGCGCCACCCGGAGACGCTCACCGACCGGGAACGGGACGTGTTGGCCCTGCTGGCCCAGGGATTGACCAACAAAGATATTGCCCAATCGCTGTTTCTGAGCGTGCGTACTATTGAGGCACACCTGCGCAATATCTACGGCAAACTCAATGTAGGCTCGCGTACGGAAGCCGTCTTGTGGGCGGTGCAGCATGGCTTGGGTGCATGATCATGTTGGCAAAGTGTGGCCGGTGTCCTCACCGCGCCACTACGTAATTTCACCTAGATCAAGAACCGCGCTTTCACCGTATCGGTCATGGTGGCAGCAACCTATCATAGCGTTATGAGAAGTGGTGACACACACGAACCAGAAAATCGAACCCGGATTGCCGTTCTAGGTACGTTGGCGGAGTTTCACGTGGACCCACTGCCGTATGACCTGGCGGCGCTGGTAGACCTGGTGGCAGGCATCAACCCGGACTTGCTTTGCCTGGACATGACATTGGCGCAATGGCAGCGGCAGGATTTCAGCCAGTTATCGGCGGAATACAGCCAGGCATTGCTGCCGCTGGCAGCGCAGACAGACATGGTGGTAGTGCCCATTGGCGGCGACGAGATGATGCCACGGGCCACGGCCGTCGGCTGGCGCAGCGTGGGCATCCGATGGGCACGACGGGTGTTAGGCTGGGTTCAAGCTGGCGCTTCTGGCCCCGATGCCATTAACCAGGGCTGGCGGCATGATTGGGGTAATACCCTGTACACGCTTACCCGCCGCCTGGCTGGCGACACGGCCGTTCATGCCTACCATGCCCACATCGAACAACTGGCACAGGCGGCGCTGCAAGTGGCCGAACGCAATCCCGGCAGCCGTATTCTGGTCGTGAGCAACATTCAATACTGTCATCACATTCGCCCCTGGTTGCAGCAGCAGCCGGGTCTTATTGAAACATCGTATGCAGAGCTATGAGAGGTGACAAAATGACCGAAAAAACACACAACCATCAACACGGGGCGACGGCCGTTGCCCCCCAATCAACAGACCACAACCATCACCAACACCACGCGCCAATGGATCACAATGACCATGACGCCCATCAGGGCCATGAGATGCAGCATGATCAGAGTAAACACGCCGGACATGGCGGGCACGGCAGCCACGCCGGGCACGAGATCATGTTCCGCAATCGCTTTTGGGTGTCGCTGGTCTTGAGCATCCCTGTTCTGTACTTCAGCCCCATGCTGCAACATTGGCTGGGCTTCACGGCCGTTACCTTCCCCGGCAGTGCGTGGATTGCGCCCGTGCTGTCGGTGGTGATTTTCTTCTACGGCGGCCTGCCCTTCCTGCAAATGGCCACCTGGGAACTGCGCGAAAAGCAGCCGGGCATGATGACCCTCATCTCCCTGGCGATCACGGTGGCCTTCGTCTACAGCGTGGCTACCCTTTTTGCCGATTTGGGTGAGAGTTTCTTTTGGGAACTGGTGACATTGATTGACGTGATGCTGTTGGGACACTGGCTGGAAATGCGCAGCGTGCGCCAGGCATCTGGGGCGCTGGATGAATTGGCAAAGCTGATGCCGGATGAAGCGGAACGGATTGGCGCCGACGGCCGTGTCGAAAAAATCGCCGCCGCCCAATTGCAAAAAGGCGATCTGGTGCTGGTGCGCCCCGGCGGCAGCATTCCCGCCGACGGCGAAGTCAGCGATGGCAGTTCCGATGTGAACGAAGCCATGATCACCGGCGAATCTAAACCGGTGAAAAAGGAGCCGGGCAGCCGGGTCATTGGCGGCACAGTGAACGAAGGCAGCGGCAGTTTGCGTATCGTTGTCACCGCCACCGGCGACGAGACGGCGCTGTCGGGCATTATGCGCCTGGTACAAGAAGCGCAGGCGAGCAAATCGAAAACGCAGTTATTGGCCGACAAGGCGGCGGCGTTCTTGTTTTATGCGGCATTGGCGGCGGCGGTGCTGACGGCCGTGCTCTGGACGATTGCCACGGGCTTCAATGTGGAAGTATTGTCTCGTGTCGTCACCGTGCTGGTTATTGCCTGTCCCCATGCGCTGGGGTTGGCGGTACCGCTGGTAGTCGCCATCACCACAGCGCTGTCGGCACGCAATGGCATCCTGGTGCGCGACCGGCGAGCGTTGGAAGCAGCGCGGGAAATAGACACCATCATTTTTGACAAGACGGGCACGCTGACCAAAGGGGAACAGGGTGTGGTTGGCAGTATCACCGCGGCAGGCGTTTCCGCAGAAGAGGCGCTGGCGCTGGCGGCGGGACTTGAGGCCGACTCGGAACATGCGATTGCCCGTGCGATTATGACGGCGGCGCAGGCGCGCGGCGTGGTTCCTGCCCCTGTGAGCGATTTTGCGGCGCTCAAAGGGCGGGGTGTGCAGGCGATGGTGGGGGACACGGCCGTGACCATTGGCGGCCCCCGTCTGTTGGAATACCTGGAAATCGAACTGCCGTCAGACATTGCCACTTTTAGCCAGGAAGCTGGCAGCAAAGGACAGGCAGTTATCTACCTGATTCGCGGCCAGGAGGTCATCGCCGCCTTTGCTCTGGCCGATGTGATCCGTGAAGAAAGCCGCCAGGCCATCCAAAAGCTGCACGAGATGGGCATTGAAGTCGCTATGTTGACCGGCGACAGCCAGGATGTAGCCAGAGCGGTAGCGGCTGAACTGAACATTGATCGTTACTTTGCCGAAGTGCTGCCGGAAGATAAGGACAAAAAGGTGAGCGAACTGCAAAAGCAGGGTAAAAAAGTAGCGATGGTGGGCGATGGCGTCAACGACGCTCCGGCGCTCACCCGCGCCGACATCGGCATTGCCATCGGCAGCGGCACCGATGTGGCTGTGGAG
>CAYXUZ010000079.1:13072-27865 GCA_964467705.1 uncultured Ardenticatenaceae bacterium
CAGTCGAACCCGCTGGACGTGGTGAAGATCATCGAACTGAGCCGAGCCAGCCAGCGCAAGATGGTGCAGAATATCTGGTGGGCGGCGGGCTACAACATTGTGGCGATTCCCTTGGCGGCGGGCATACTGGCCCCCTGGGGCATCTTTATGCCCCCGGCCGTGGGCGCGCTGGTCATGTCTATAAGTACCATCATTGTGGCGCTTAATGCGCAGACGTTACGGCGAATGAGTTTGTAGAATTGCAGTGGTTGATCACGCCAGACATCCGATTTTTTCAAAAAATCGGATGTCTGCTTTTCAGGTGTTGCCATGCGTTATAGTTATCTAGAGAAGTTTTTTCACTTTGTTGTCATTCCGAAGAGTCTTCGACGAGTAATCCCCACGCTGCCAATCAGAAAGATTCCTCACTGCGAAGACTTCGTTCGGAATGACAGTAGAAAGGGTTTTTCTGGACAACACTGTTTCCTTATTTTGTGGGTACTGTTGGTGACAGCTTGCCAGGGGGCGGCCAATTTGTCGTCTGGTAGGGCGGGTGACACCCTTCCCACTCTCGCCCCCGCTGAAATCCGGTTGGGAAAAACTGTCTACGAGCAGCAATGCGCCAGTTGTCATGGCGTCAATCTGGAGGGACAGCCGGATTGGAAGGTGCAGAATGAAGATGGATCATTTCGCGCCCCGCCGCATGATGCCAGCGGGCACACCTGGCATCACGGCGACCAGACTTTGTTAGACGCTGTCCGGTTGGGTGGCGCCCGTTTGCAACCGATGAATGTCGTCAGTGCCATGCCCGCTTATGGGGAATTATTGAGCGAAGAAGAGATGACGGCCGTGTTGGTTTATATAAAGAGTACCTGGCCGGGAGACCTGCAACTTTATCAGTGGGAAGCCACCCTACGCGAGCAAACACGAGCGACAGAGTGAAATTGGTTTAATTGGCGACAGCCAGGGTAGATTGCTGCTCCACTTCTATCTGGAAGAGGGATGCGGCCTCATGGCGGCTTTTGACTTCCAGTTTTTTCAAGATGTTATGGACGTGATTTTTGACGGTGCCACACTCAATCACCAGTTTGTCCGCAATTTCCAGGTTAGTGCAGCCGGCAGTAATCAGTTCCAGTACCTCTTCCTCGCGCCCAGTTAATTCCTCGAGTTGCGAACCCCGAGTCTTGACAAAGGCCAGGGGCATTTCCAGATTGGCTAAGTGGGATAAACGGGACATCAGGGCGGCGGCGATGGCGGGGGAAATGATCGCTTTTTCTTGATAGGCGGCCTGTAATTTCTGCACCACATCTTCTAGCGATTCATCTTGTAGAATGTAGCCAGACGCGCCTGCTTCCACGTAACGGATGATGGTATGGGGACATTCGTCTACACCCAAGATCAGCACTTTGGTTTGGGGGTGGGTGATGCGCATTTCGTCGAGCAAATCAAAGGCGGTAGTATTTTCTAATTCCGTGCCCAATAATAGGACGTTGGCGTGGGGCAGCAGAAAATAAAGCTCTTCGGTGGTGGTGGCGCAGCCGACAACGTACACATCGGCCATATTGTCGAGGGCGGTGCGCAACGAATCACAAATGAGGCGAGAAGGGTGGGCAAGCAACATGCGGATCATGGGCAAAGTCTCCTTCGTAAATAAGTTTGTAGTAGGCAATTCATCGCCTGCTGAGGGCACTAAAGTGCCTACTACGAACGAGTTTCATTCATTATGGGAGGAAACGGCCGTGTACCAAATAGGGAATGAACCTACTGCAACCTGGGGAGAAACCCTACCTTGTGGGCTAAAAATGGGGGGTCGCCGGGATTGAAGGTGACGGGTTAAAACGGGAATTGGCCGACATATGCGGCGCGAATGGCCGGAATCAGACTGCTATTGGCTTCCTGTTTCAAAATGTAACCGGCCGCCCCGTTTTGGCGCGCCTGCTGCACCAACACGTTGTTATGATGCATGGAAAGCATGATGATCTGCGCCGGGAGGCCCAAAGCGTGGATTTCCCCGGCGGCGCGAATACCGTCCAGTTCGGGCATGGAAACGTCCATCACAATGACATCAGGTTGGGTGGTTTGGGCTAATTGGATCGCTTCACGGCCGTTCGCGGCCGTACCCACCACTTCCATATCTGGCTCTCTGGACAGCATGGCCACCACACTCTGGCGCACGATAGCATGGTCATCTACCACTATGATACGAATAGCTTGTTTCGAGATAGACATGATTACAAATACAACTCAAGCCTCCAAGATAAATGATAAAATAAGCCGGGTAAAGGCTACTATAATTATATTGTGGCATAGAGCCGGTGTTTACCGTATGGGGGATTACCCTACCTTTGGCAAAACGCAGGGGTTTACGAGTCAAGCAAAATCAACCCTCGTTTAATGCCTTCCCGAATCAGAGAAGCCAAATCATTCACTTCTAGCTTGGACATCAGGTTGGCACGGTGTTTTTCCACCGTCTTGACACTGATACTCAAAATATCGGCAATGGCGCTGTTGGTATGCCCTTCAGCCACCAGTTGCAGCACTTCCCGTTCTCGTGGGGTGAGCAAATCACTCGCGTTCGCGGCGGCGGCATCCGGTGGTGATAACAGCAGGGTCATCACAGAATCGGA
Organism: uncultured Ardenticatenaceae bacterium; assembly: GCA_964467705.1. GTDB lineage: Bacteria > Chloroflexota > Anaerolineae > Promineifilales > Promineifilaceae > CAADGU01. The sequence continues at coordinate 15,679 of CAYXUZ010000079.1, forward strand.
GATGGTAGGGCTGATGAACATTTTCCCCTGGCTGACGGAACGAATAGCCAGCAGCAGTTCTTCGGTCACGGCGTCTTTGAGTAAATACCCTTTGACACCACGCCGTAATAACTGTTGCACCATGGTGGTGTCGGCATACATGGAGAGAATGATCACCTGCGTGGGCAGTTTCATATCCACAATGCGTTCGGCGGCCTGCGCGCCGTCCAGACGGGGCATGGAGAGGTCCATCACCACCACATCCGGTTTGTGTTGTTCCGTCAGGTCAACCGCTTCCTGGCCGGTAGCGGCTTCGGCCACCACCTGCACATCGCCGTTTTGTTCCAGCAGCGCCCGGATGCCCTGGCGCACCAAATTGTGATCTTCCGCAATAATGACGCGAATCATGTTTCTTCTCTTGTGTAGGGGACAACGGCCGTTAAACAACTGCCCCGTCCTGGTGTGGATTCGATCTGCAAACGGCCGTTCACCATGTCCAGCCGCTCGACCATGCCTACCAGCCCGGCCCCTTGTCCTGACAAGGCCCCTTGCCCAAGCAAGGCCCCTTGCCCCAGCAGCGCCTCTTCAAAATTTGGCGGTGTAAAACCGCTGCCATTGTCCGTGATCGTTAAGGTGATCATACCCGAATCCTGTGTCAATGACACCTGCACCTCGGTGGCCTGGGCGTGTTTGCTGATATTGGTCAACGCTTCCTGCGCCACCCGATACAAAGCTAAAGCCGGTAAGGGGGCCAATTCCGGCAGCGTCACCCCGGAATAAGTGATAGAAAGAGACGTGTGCGTTTGAAAATCCTGACACAACCCCGCCAATGCCGCATCCAGGCCAAACGCATCCAGACCCGGCGGCCGTAAATTGTGAGAGAGCAGCCGTAAATTGCTCATCGTCTGATCCGTCAGCGCCAACACATCACTGAGACTTTGCCGAATATCGCTTAATTCCTCTGGCAGCATGGCCCGGATCAAGTCCAGGCTGATTTTTAATGAGGTTAGTGATTGGCCGGATTCATCATGCAGTTCACGGGCAATGCGTGCCCGCTCTGTCTCCTGTGCCTGCACCACCCGGCGGGCCATGTGCCGCATCCGTTCGCGCTGTTTTTCCGCCTTTTCCCGCGCCTGGCGCTGCTCGGCATACAGACGGGCATTTTCAATGGCCATGCCGGCCTGCACACCGAGGATTTTTAACAACCGCTCGTCGTCGTCGTCGAAAATGCTGGCGGTGGCGCCCTGCACGCTAATAGCGCCGATACGTCGGAGGCGGCTTTCCACCGGGGCCACCAACAGGGAACGGGCCTGGACGCCCGGTGACAGGGGTAGCAGATGGGGGTCGTTTTGCAGATCGTGTATATTGATGACTTCTCCCACGATCATGACGCGCCCGGCAATACTCTCGTCCAAAGTGAGCGGGTCGGCTTCCGTTTCTGCTGCCGCCATTTTCAGACCGGCGCTGGCGGCTAATTGCAACTGGTTTGTTTTTGGCTGCCAGATGTGAATGGTGGCCCAATCAGCATTGGGGATAATGTCTTGGGCTACGTGGGTGATGAGTTGTAAGAGTTCCTCCAACTCTAACGTTTGGGTCAAGGCATGGGTGATGGTGTTGATGGCATCCCGCTCACTGAAACGGCGTTGTAGCTGCGCGTATTGGCGGGCATTGCCTATGGCAATGGCCGTCCAGGCGGCGGCCATCTCTAGCAGGCGCATATCTTCGGCGGTGAAGGCGTCGGCGTGGTGATGGGCGGCTTCTAACACACCAACGGCCGTGTCCCGCCAGCGCAGAGGGACGGCCAACATCGCTTCTGGTCGGTAGCCCATCAATTCTTTGATCTTTGGCGATATACGGCCGATACATTCGTCTCCCTGCAAATGCAGCGAAACGCCGGTTTGCCATACTTCCCCGGCTACACTCAGATGAAAAGGCACCCGCAGCCCGCGTATATCGGGCATGTTGGTTTGATCATTAGCCACAACTTCTAGCATGGGTTCATCCAATTGTTCTGTGTGGACGAAGAGGATGAGAGATTCAGCGCCGATTAACGGCCGTACCAGCGTCAAAACCTGGTCGTAAATGCGATCAAAATCCAGGGTGGCGGAAATGGTTTGCCCAATCTCCATCAACGCCGACAGCTGGCGCACCGTTTGCTGGCGCTGCATGGCTAAACCGAGCAGAACGCCCACATGGCTGATGATAGAGGTCATATCCCGGTCAAGGGGGGCTGATGTCGGCGAGAAAAATTCGAGTACGGCCGTGACCTTCTCCCCCACCAGCACCGGAAATGCAAAATAAGCTCGAATCTCTGCCTCCGGCATCTGGCGCACAAAAATGGTCTCCTGGCGCACATCTAATATGGAAACGGCCGTGGCCTCCTGCCATACTTTCCCCACCGTCCCTTCACCCCGCCGGAATTGGGTTGCTTCGCTCAAGGCGCGAAAAGGAGCTGTGGCCGCCGCATCATCCGTGTACCAGATACGGCCAGAGACAAGCGCATCGGCCGTTTCTGACCAGATATAAAGATGTCCCAGACGCCAGTCCATAAAGTGACAAATCGCCGCCAACACCCCGGCAAAGGCCATATCCAGCATCTCTGCCTGGGCAATGGTTAATGAGATTTCTTGTAACAGACGCAGAATCTGCTGCTCGTAAGATAGGTTGTCTGGGTGTTCGTTGCTCTTGTCCATAATCCCGTGTCCAGAAAATTTTATCTTGATCGGGCAGCAGGGAAAAGGAGCGGGCGTAATAAGGTGGTGAACGGCCGTAAAAGTAGGGTGTTTTGCCAGGAAAGGTAGGGATTATACCCATTCTGGAAATGTGGAAAGCCTCTTAGGATAAAGCGCAACCTGGAACTGTAACTGAACCAGGAAACGGTTCAACCACAAATGGTTCAACCACAAATGGAGGTAATAAAATGACATCCATCAATGAATATGAAGGAACCGTCACTGCAAGACGGACATTTGAAGGGGACAACCCACAGCAGGAACCGGAAGTCATCATAGAAGAGGTTCATCACTATCACCATGACGATGATGACAGAGGTTATTATCCAGTTTACAAATGGGACCGCATCATATGGCTTGTGGCGATCATTTTGGAGACATTGATTGCTTTTCGCATTTTCCTCAAGCTGATTGCCGCGAACCCTGAGAGTGGTTTTGCCAGCTTCGTCTATACCGTCACCGCCCCCTTTCTGGCGCCCTTCGCCGGCTTAACATCCACTCCTTCCGCCAGTGGAGCCGTCCTGGAAATTTCCTCGATTATTGCGATGGTGGTTTATGCCCTCTTATTCTGGCTGGCCACCTACCTCATCCATCTCATTTGGGGACGGTAAACAGGTAATAGTTTAAGGAGAGAATTATGTACCGCAGAATTCCCAATACAGGCAGTAGTCGCCGCGGCCGTTTAAGCATAGGGCGTATTCTGATGGCGCTGGTCATTGCCGGTATTTCCCTGGTCACTTACTTCGCCTCCAGCGAATTTAATCCCATTACCGATGAGACGCAGCAGGTGGCCCTTTCCCCAGACCAGGAGATTGCCATGGGGCTGCAAGCTGCGCCGCAAATGGCCCAAATGCACGGTGGCCTGCACCGGGATGATGAGTTGCAGGCTTATCTGGATGCGGTTTGTGCGCGGTTGATGGATAACAGTGAAGTTAGCCAGACCGATTGGCCTTTTGACTGCCATTTGTTGGCCGATAGGGAAACGATCAATGCTTTTGCTTTGCCCGGTGGGCAGATGTTCATCACCCTGGCGCTGTTTGAACGGCTGGAGACGGAAGGTCAGTTGGCCGGGATTATGGCGCACGAGATGGGGCACGTGGTGGCCCGCCATGCAGCGGAGCAGTTGGCGGAACAGCAGTTGGCCCAGGGGTTGAGCGGTGCGGCGGTGATTGCTGTTTATGACCCGGAAAACCCGAACAGCGGCCTGACGACCCAACAATTGTCGGCTTTGGTTAGCCATCTGGTGACATTGAAATACGGCCGTGACGACGAACTGCAATCGGATCGCTTAGGGGTGCAATTTATGGCCGAAGCCGGGTACGACCCCCGTGCATTGGTCGAGGTGATGGAGATTCTGGCCGAGGCCAGTGGCTCTGGCGGCCAGCCCGAATTTTTCAGCACCCATCCCAATCCCGACAACCGCATTGAGCGCATTTGGGAGGCCATCGAGTCTATATATCCCAATGGTGTACCAGCCGGTCTGGAACCATAAGGATGTACCCGCCTCTATATCCTCTTTTGTATCTTCACCTATTTCTCGTATCGGACACCGCAGCTATCGTTAAGGCAAATTGACACAAAAAAAGAAAGGAAAGAACCATGAACCTCAATACTTTGAAAGATGTGTATGTTGGGCAGCTAAAAGATGTGTACAGCGCCGAAAAGCAGTTGACCGAAGCGCTGCCCCAAATGGCCCAGGCGGCCTCTAACCAGAAATTGCGCCAGGCTTTTGAAAATCATCTGGCCGAGACGGAAAACCATGTGCAAGCTGTGCGCACGATTTTGGATGATTTGAGCGAAAACCCCACCAGTACCAAATGCAAGGCAATGGAAGGGTTGATCGCCGAGGGCAGCGAGATTGTGCAAAACGGCGGTGATGCCGATGCGCGTGACGCCGCTTTGATTGTAGCCGCGCAGAAAGTGGAACATTATGAGATTGCCACATATGGCAGCCTGCACACCTTTGCCAACTCTCTCGGTTATGATGATGCGGCGCAGGCTTTACAGAGTATTTTGAATCAGGAATATGCCGCCGACCAGACGCTGGACGACATAGCGATGGGCAAATACGGCAAAACCGGTCTGAATACGGCCGCGAAAAATTAACAGGTTGAATGACAGGGAAAATAGTTGTTTTTAGACACACTCATAAATATCAAGTATATAAAGGAGACAGACATGTTATTGAATATCATTTTGTGGATCATTTTAGGTGGCGTGGCCGGATGGATTGCCAGTATGCTTATGGGGCGTGACAACCAGATGGGCGCGATAGCCAACATCATTGTGGGTATCGTGGGCGCTCTCATTGGCGGGTTCTTGTTTAACCTGTTTGGCCTGCCCGGAAACACCGGCTTTAACTTATGGACGTTGCTGGTGGCCATCGTTGGCTCTGTGGCGTTGCTCTTCCTGGTGGGCGTTTTGCGCCGGGCGGCCTGATTGGTATAAGCCGAACGAATAACCAAATGCTCCCGCACTGTTTGTGTGGGAGCATTTTTTTGTGTACAAAAGGGAACTTGATCCACTGTTCGTAGTAGGCACTTTAGTGCCGTCAGAAGGCGATGAATCGCCTACTACAAACGTATTGTCACAGGAGTGGACGACAATGAAAGATTTTGAGGTTCCTGCGATCCCAACCTGGCAGTTGGTGTTGTGGACGTTGGGGATAACGGCCGTCATCGGCTGTTTTTGGCTTTTATGGCGTTTTCAGGGGGTGCTGTTGTTGTTGATGACGGCCGTGATTTTGAGCACGGCCGTGAACCCTGGCGTTCTCTGGCTGGAAAAACGGGGCATCCCCAAACCGGCCGGTATCGTGCTCATTTTTGGACTGGTTGGCGGGTTCTGCGCCCTGCTCATCGCTTACAGCCTGCCCGTACTGGCCGAACAAGGTGCAGCCATCGGCCAAAATCTGGCTGAAGGTTATCAATCGTTGTACGACAGCCTCCAGCGCCTACCCAACATTTTGCTCAATCGTTTGCTCCTGGTGCTCCCCCATGAACTACCTGGGTTCGGTGGCGGCGGCGAGATAACATTGCCCGCTCATGATGTGGCCCAACCGGAGGGTAATGGGCTGCTGCGGGGACTGCTTCAGGTGATGGTGGTCGCCATTCTCACGTTTTATTGGACGTTGGAGGGTGGCCGCCTTAAGCAGGCGGCTTTTTTGCTGGTTCCCCTGCCCAAGCGCGACGAGGCGCGGGAGTTGGTGCAAGAGATAGAGACGAAGGTGAGCGCTTATCTGTTGGGCCAGGGCCTCCTGTGCCTCATCATCGGCGGGTTGGCGTTTGTGGCTTATTCACTCATTGGCTTGCCCAATGCGCTGCTGCTGGCGGTCTTTGCCGGATTGTTGGAAGCGGTGCCGATTGTGGGGCCGGTGTTGGGGGCGGTACCGGCGCTGATGGTGGGACTTTCCATTTCCCCGACGACGGCTCTGTGGGTTATTCTGGCTACGGCCGTCATCCAGCAGTTGGAGAACAGCTTATTAGTGCCGCGTGTCATGAGCCGCACCATTGGGGTACGGCCGTTGGTTACACTCCTGGCATTGCTGGCTTTTGGCTCATTGTTTGGCATTTTGGGCGCGCTTATTGCCTTGCCGCTGGCGGCGGTGATTCAATTACTGGTGGAGCGTTATTTGCTGGCGCGGGAGAGCCTGACCGCAAAAGAGCCGGGGCGGGATAGATTGAGTATGCTGCGGTATGAGACAAACCAACTGGTACAAGATGTGCGCAGCCAGGTGCGCCGCAAAGAAGATACCCCTTCGGCCATCACTGACGAGGTGGAAGACGAACTGGAAACCATTGCCCTTGACCTGGAAAGTTATCTGGCCGGGCAAGGACAGGGAGAGTGATAATGAAGCAGATGATGAAGTACACGGCCGTTATTTTGATCACCCTCACCACCTTGTTGGTCTTATGGCAGTTCAGGCTGGCGTTGTTGTTGTTTGTGTTGTCGCTGTTTATGGCGGCGGCCATACGGCCGTTGGTGGATGGACTGGTGGCGCGGGGCATACCCAAAGGGGCGGCCCAATTGCTGTTGTATGTGGCGGGTATTGGCGGTTTTTTGCTGGCGTTGTTGTTGGTTGGTGAGTGGTTTGGGCAAGAGCTGAATCTGGCGGTTAACCAGGTGATTGTGGAATACGAAAGTTTGTATCATTACTGGGAGACAGCAGCCGGCTGGCAGCAAACGGCCGTGAATCTTTTGCCGCCGCCGTTTACCCTCGCCGAAGCTGAGCAGACGGAACTGGAGCAGATGGCCCCGACGGTGATGAGCGTCACCAGCAGCATCACCGGCGCTTTGGCCGGTTTGCTGGCCCTGTTGGCCCTGAGCATCTATTGGAGCGTTGACCAGCATCGGTTTGAGCGGTTGTGGTTGTCACTGCTGCCGGTGAAACGGCGAGCCTATGCACGGGATAGCTGGCGCGAGGTGGAAACGGCCGTGGCTGGTTATTTGCGTAGTCAGACCGTGCAAAGTCTGTTGGCTGCGCTTTTCCTGGCGGGAGGTACGGCCGTTGGTGGCTTTGAATTCCCGCTGCTGCTGGCTTTTGTGGGGGGGCTGGCTGCTTTTGTGCCTCTGTTTGGTGGGCTGTTAACGGCCGTGTTTGCCCTGGGCCTGGGCAGTCTGGAAAGTTTGAGTCTGGGCTTGGGTCTGGCTGTCTACACGCTGCTCGTATTTATCGGGTTGGAACTCATCGTGGAGCCACGACTGTGGCCGCGCAAACGGAGTAGTTTTTTGCTGACTATTCTGGTGATATTGCCGTTGTTTGAAGCCTTTGGGCTTTGGGGATTGATCGTTGCCCCGCCGCTGGCGGCGGCCATTGAAGTGGTGGTCGGGCAGCTTTATCAGGCGTCTATTGCACGTGAGGAAACGGCCGTGCAGGTAGAAAATTTGCAGACCCGATACCAACAATTGGCACAAAAAATCGCCGCCTCTGAAAACGAGACGGCGATGCCTGAACTGCAAAACCTCAGCCAAAGGCTGGCGCAGTTGTTAGAAAAGACCCTAAGGGTTTCAGAAAACCCTTAGGGTCTAAGAAAGAGCTTATAAGCCGCTCAAGAACTCATTGACCTCGCGTTCCGCTTCGGCGCGCGAACGGCCGTACCGTTCCTGGATCAGGCCAATCAGTTCATCGCGTTTGCCGGCGATCCGGGTCAGGTCGTCATCCGTCAGGTCGCCCCACTTCTGGCGCACTTTGCCTTTCACCTGATTCCATTTGCCTTCTAAAATGTCGCTGTTCATCTCGAGTACGTTACTCATGTTTACCTCCGAAAATGATTTACTGGGTCAGTGGTTGAAATCTGCCATTCGCCTTGTCTGACCCCCACAATGCGGGGCAACGTCTACGCCTCTCACTATAACAGCCAGCTCCTCCCACAACGATGTATCAAGGATATAGTTTGTGGATATACATTTGTTGTGCCCTCTCCCATTTTGTATTTATCACTATGCTGGGGTTATATCGCCGTCTATTTAAGCGGACGGCCGTGCCCTCTCAAAATATCAGTCAAGCTCAAATGAGTTAAACGAATACTCAATAATCGGTTCCAGGTCTGCAAACAGTTCGGTTGGAGCAAAATAGGTCAGGCTATATGCCAGACCATCATGCAAGTAAACCATACGTCTAATCGTATACGGGTAGCCACTCGCCTCTGATTCGAAGGTCAATATCGTTAATGTCAAGTCGTTGTTTGTTGTCATTGTCTCACGGCCTATCAGAGAATAGGCATTCTCGACAAAAAGATTGATCAACCGATCAACATATTCATCTGTTGTCATATCGTCCTCATCAATAAAAGACAGATCTTCAACAGCTACAGTGAGCAAAAAGCCATCCTGGTAGCTATCAAAACAAGCGGTAAATCTCTGGCAGCTTTCAAAATTTGGCGAACTGTTCGATTGGACTGCTGCCCATTCACCAGGATATTCGAATGAGAAGTCGTAGCGGGAATCTGTGTACAGGTTAAACAAACCCAATTCTGTTTCGTGGGGACGGGGTGTGGCTGTTGGCGCAATGGGGGTTGGCGCACCGGGATACGGCGTATCTATGGTAAGTATGTACCCCCCCATTTCATTGCCATAGGCGCTTTCGACCACGATTGTATAGAAGCCCGATTGAGGGGTCTCATAGGTCAATTCAGCTTTCAAGCCAAAGATGCCACCACCACTGTCGTCATCAGAAACCGCGTACTCGAAGGATAAATCTTGCGGTGCGATATTAATTTGTGGGTCTATGAGGATAGAGTCCGCCTGGATATTAACCAAATCGCCGGCTTCCAAAAAAATCAGGTGATAATCAACATCGCCTGGATAATCTATACGGCCGTAGGTGGCCTGGCCCATGATCAAAGAAGCAAAATCATTTTTGTCTTGATAGCGAACCATTTCGATGTTACTTCTCAAACTGAAAACCTGGCGTCCAGAAGACCCCGGGTAAACGCGCACAAAATAGGGAGCGTCATACTCTAATGTTGCTGAATAATTCCGGTCGCCAGCGCTGCCAAACAGGAGAGGATAACCATATATATCGGTGAGTGTAAAATAAGCCTGACCGTCACCACTGCCCGTCAGTTGCAATTCAATCTCTGTTCCGGCCGCTTCCTGGATGACAAAAACTGAATCATCACTATCATTCTGCAAAATGACCGATGAGGATGTTCGCCCATCCTCATCGGGCAAGTGCCAGTCACCTAAATCTGCAACATCTTCCCCAGCCATGAGCGCCTGAGATCGGGGCCAGATATCGGCCGTTGAAGCCACCAGAGCAAATCCCGCTTCTGTAAAATAGAAACCAGAAATGCCAATTACCTGCGCATTTTCATCAACCAACACACCTCCACTTTGTCCACCGGCAATGGCCGCATCTGATTGGAAGTAGGTGATATGCATCCCTTCCCATTCACGAAGCCGGGAAATGAGGCCGCGTGTGATGGTTGGCTGGGGTAAAGTTTCCACTTCACCTGGATAACCAATCAGATAAACATCACTACCAATCACATGGCTCTTGCCGTCAACCATCGGTACCGGCTCGATTTCAGTATCAAGAGGGCCAATGACAGCCAGGTCAACCAGCAAATCCACATTAAAAACGGGTGCATCCATGAATTCTGAGCCGTCAGGGAATACCAGACGTACACTTTCAAACGGCCAGACGACATGAGCATTTGTCAGGACATACTTGCCCTCTACCAGAACGCCACTGCCAGAACCGACCGGTGTATCCACAAAGGCAACGGCCGGAGAGACCTGTTCAAATATCTGGGCAGGTTCGAGAATGGCCGGGGTTGGTGTTGATGTAGCGGTCGGCGTTGCTGAGGGGGTGATGGTGGGGGTGGCAGTGGGCACGGCCGTTGCCGTTGCTGTTGGTGGCGCGGGTGTTTGGGTAGGGACAGGCGTTGCTTCTGGCTGCGTGCAACTGATGAGCATCATAGCTAGAGTGAAAGCAAACATGATTGCTTTGCGGAAAGGCTTCATTAGCATGTTCTTCTCCATCTGAAATTTAGCGTACAGGTTTGTGAGAATAGATTGACTGGAAGAGATTCTCCCCATTTATCCCCAAAACCGAACCAACTATACAATATGTTTTTCTCCCCGCCCACCAATTGCACAAGAAATTAACCCGGCCGACAGGTTGTTTTTTGACGCGATTTTGGCGGAGTTATACAATCTCCCTTGCCAAATAATTCGATGTGCAAGGGAGTGCAACTATGAATGACAAAAGAATAATACGGGTGGGTTTGGGAGCGACGGCCGTGTGCCTGTTTTTGCTTGTGCTGTTATTGCCATTGTTGGCAGGTCGGGGCACAGTGCAGGCCAGAAACGCTGGCGAAGGTGACGAAGCGGTCTATTTGCCGCTGGTCATGCACCTGCTATCGCCCCTGACCACCGCGACGCCGACCGCCATGAATACGCCAACTTCAACCAATACTCCATCCGCGACGTACACGGTTACGCCTACCTTTTCGCCAACGCCAACCGACACACCAACGGCAACTGCTACCCCATCACCGACCAGTACGGTGACGCCCACGTTCACATCAACGGCAACCGCCACGCCGACGTTTACACCGCCAGCAACACATACGCCAACAGCAACAGCCTCGCCCGCTCCTACCAACACGTCTACACCTGCTTTTACGCCAACGCCTTCTGCTGTTTTTACCACGACCCTTGTCTCTGTTGCTTCGGATGGGACGCAAGGGAATGGCAATTCTCGCAATCCCGCTATTTCAAGTGACGGCCGTTTCGTGGCCTTTGATTCTGAATCCGATAACCTCGTCAGTGGTGATACTAATGGCTGGAAGGATGTGTTTGTTTATGACCGGGAAACGGAGGACGTGAGTCGAGTCTCCGTGGCCTCTGATGGAACGCAGAGCAATGGGTTTTCAATATATGCGTCTATTTCAGCTGACGGCCGTTATGTCGCTTTTCATTCCCGTGCCACTAATCTGGTTGACGATGACACCAGTAATCGAACGGATGTCTTTGTCCATGATCGGCAAACTGGACAAACGAGTCGCGTTTCCGTTGCTTCTGATGGGACCGAATCAGATGGCTTTTCTTGGGACCCTTCCATTTCCGCTGACGGCCGTTATGTGGCATTTGCTTCTAATGCTACCGACCTGGTCAATGGTGACACCAATGACACAGGTGATATTTTCGTTCATGATCGGCAGACGGGGCAAACGAGTCGTGTTTCGATTGCTTCTGATGGTACAGAGGCAAATAACTATTCCAATGCCCATGCTATTTCGGCTGACGGCCGTTACATAACTTTTGAATCTGAGGCCGACAATCTAGTCAGCGATGATACCAATAACGTTTATGATATTTTTGTTCATGATCGGCAGACAGGGCAAACTAGCCGTGTCTCCATTGCTTCGGATGGAACCCAGAGTAGTGGTGGACAATCCTGGCAACCATCTATTTCGGCCGACGGCCGTTACATAGCATTTGATTCCAGTGCTGACAATCTGGTCAGTGGTGATACTAATAACGAAGATGATATTTTTGTTCATGACCAGCAAACTGGGCAAACCAGTCTCGTCTCCGTAGATTCTGATGGAGTGCAGGGCAATGATGCTTCCTTTAAACCATCTATTTCCGCTGACGGCCGTTATGTAGCCTTTCAATCTCATGCTACCAATCTGATCAGCAGCGATACCAATGGCTTCCCAGATGTCTTTGTGTATGACCGACAAACAGGTCAGACAACCCTAATCTCCATTGCATCAAATGGCACGCAGGGGAATAATGATTCTTATTGGCCTTCTATCTCAGGAACGGGACGTTACACAGCTTTTGTCTCTGATGCCAACAACCTGGTTATTGGAGATGTCAATGGCGTTACTGACATCTTCGTCCACGACCGGGGCCAATAGGGCAGCAAACAAAAAGAGCCGGTGGCAACACCGGCTCTTTTACTGTTTACTGCTTACTGCCCACTGCTTATTTCTTCAACAACCGTTCAATCTCTTCCAACACAT
>CAYXUZ010000080.1:0-18446 GCA_964467705.1 uncultured Ardenticatenaceae bacterium
TTAGGCCGCCAGAGCGTAGCTGTTGTTGGCTACTGTTTTTGTGCATGCTTTTTACGTGGCCGGCATGCTCCACGACGCGCCACGACGGCGCTTCCCTGCCCGGTCGATCACCAGTGTCGGCCCCCGGTTTTCAAAGAGGCCCATTCTAGGGGCGCCTCACGGGCAACCCGCGAACCAGGCGTTGAGAAAGTCGAAAATGTCCTGAACGGTGAGGCCGTCCACGAGGTTGAAGTCCGACCCGGGTGCGCCCGCAAACCACGCGTTCAGGAACGCGAAGATGTCCTGCACGGCGAGATCGCCGCTCTGGTCAAAGTCGGCGGGGCACGATGGCTCTCCCGCGGCGATCTGTCCGACGAGCTCCACCCGAACGTCGAGCCGGCCCCACGTGGTGCCGGCCACGAGCGGCCTCGAGCCGAGAAAAACCATCGAGAACGGCCTCATCGCCCCGGCGGTCGCGACCGAGCCCGAGAGAATCGAACCGGTGGGGCCAGCGGGCACGAGCGCCAGGTTGAAGGGGCCCGAGCACGGCGCCCCGGCCGCGCCCAGCTTCACGCATGAGGGCCCGTTGGTCTGGTAGTTGGCCGTGCCGGTCGCGCTCGTGGTGATGCCGGTTGCGGCAAACTCGGCCAAGCCGGTCGTGCCGATGGTCGTCGGGAGCGAGACGGTGGTCGGCGCGCCATCCATGACCAGGCTGGAAAGTCCAACCGCCACGGTGCCAAACCCCGTGCCGACGTCGCACGAGAGAAACGGCGGAGCGACGCGCAGCGCGCGGATGGACACCGTGGGAACCGCGTCGGTCGAGAGCCCTGCCTCCATCGCCACACTCGAAGGCACCACCGTCCACGCGCCGTCGTGCCCCGCGAGCGTGACGCGATATCGGACAACCGTCGCGGCGTCGACAACAACCGGGGCCACCGGCTGGGCGCCACAGTCGGACACCCACGCACCGTGAACGGCCGCCACCGCACACACGACGTGAGCGACCCGATTTGGTCGGAGATTCATGGTCGAGCAGTGTACCAAACCGGGCGTGAAATCGGCAGCCAATTCCGGCCCATCCCGACCGAGCGTCCAAGTGTCTACGGCTTCCGGGTTTACGCACACCCGGCGAACCACGCGTTCAGATAGTCGAAGATGTCCTGCACCGTCAGCCCGCCGACGTTGTTGAAGTCCGCACGCGGGTCGGTGTTGAACCAGGCATTGAGATAATCGAAGATGTCCTGCACGCTCAGGTCGCCCGAGTTGTTGAAGTCCGCCGCGCACGGCGAGATGTCGCGCAACCACCCCAGGTAGCGGGTGTCGAGAATGCCCGCGCTCGCGGCGGTCGCCTGCGAGAGAAACTCGGTTCTCTCGGTGGGATCCAGGTACACCCCGTCCGCGCCGGTGTCGTGCAGGCGGAAGATGCGCCTCCCGCCCGGCGACGCCGAGGAATCGGTGAAGTACACATCGCCATTGGGGAGTGACACGACGTCCTGGATCGTCAGGCTCGCCTCGTCGGTGGTGTAGGCCACGACGGACTCCCCGACCCCGTTGGCGTTGCCATCGTTATTCGGGTCGGCGAGCCGGACGATCTGCTTGCGGTTCACGCCGCCGCCGACGGCCAACAGGTGGTTGGTGTAGATGGTGCGAGGACGCGCCAGATCGAGCTCCATCACAAAGCCGGCGCCCATGGTGATGCCCGTGGCATTGGTGTTGTCGAACCAGAGGGTCATCTCGCCCGGATCGTCGGCCCGCCCGTTGCCGTTGGAGTCGCGAAACCGCCACACCGAGTGCCCCGGCGCGGCCGACCCAGAGTTGCGGATGAAGCCCACGCCCGACGCATCGAACACGATCTCCTGCGGCGAGAACGAGGTGTTGCCCGAGCCGAAGGTCGACCAGTTGGTCACCCACGGCGTCGCCTCGCCGGAATCCTGGTACGTGCCGTCAACCACGTTCTCGTGGAGCCGATAGATCGCGTCCGGGTTGGCCCCCGCGCCCGCGTTCACGTACGCGGGATCAGACCCGGGAAAGAACCCCACGCCGCTGGGCGCAGTGATCGTCGCCCCGGAAGCGTTGGCGCCCGTCAACACCACGCGGCTCTCGGTCGCACCCAGTGCGCTCCCGTTGCGATCGACGTCCTTGATCAGGTACAGGCTCCGGTTGCCGCTGTTGGCGTCGCCCACGAGCACCGCGTTGTCGATGGGACGCACCGCGAACGCGAACGGGGTGATGAACGCGGGTGTGGCCGCGGCGTTGCTGCCGTCAAACCAGACCGAAACCTCGCCCAACTCGATGGTGTTGGAGTTGTCCGCGTCGGTGAGTCTCCAGATCTTGCCGGCCGTCCGGTCCACCACCAGCAACGACACCCCCGCGTGGGCCGTCCCGTTCATGCCTGGGATCGCCGCCGCCAAGGCGAGCCCGGCGGAAAGAAAAACAGAACGCGTGCGCGTGAACAACATGGTGCAAATCCCTTCTTTGGGGTGGAGCAGCTTGGTCGCGGCGACTCGGCCGCGGTTCGTCGAGAGTAGAGGCAGGCTTGCCGCCGTCAAGCGCAAATGAGACTTAGTCTCAACAATTGACGCGGCCAATGAAAAAGGCTCGGCGACCAGCGTCGTCGAGCCTTGGAGTGGACGGAGCAGGCCGCGGCGGTCAGCGCCGGCGGCGAGCCAGAAGCAGCGCGCCGCTGCATCCGAGCAGCATGGCCGCGCCCGGCGTCGGCACCTGGCTGAACTCAATGTTGTCGATGCCGATGCGGTCGGACTTGTTGCCGCCGATGGTGATCAGCTGGGTGAAGTCGAGCCGGAGCGTGAGCCGGCTGGACATGAGCGGCGGATCGAAGGTGAACCGCTTGTGGCGGAGCGGCGTGTTCGTGCCGGGCGCCCACGTCGTGCTGGTGCTCTCGTGATCAGGGTTGTTCGCGTCGTAATCGAGGTTGAACAGCGCGTTGCCGAGATTGTCGAGGATGCGGATGTTTCGAGCCGGCAGGTCCTCGCCGAACCCGGTGAACGAGTTGAACACCGCCGCGATATCGAAGCCGTGCAGGCACGCGATGAAACCGGGATCGGCCGCGAACGTGATGGACAGAATGCCCGGCTCGCCGAAGTCCGGAGCGCGGTCGCGGTACAAAACGTTCCCGAGGTCGCCGAACACCCGGGTAGGGTCGGTCGTCGTCGCGGGAGGGACGGACCCGAGTTTGAGCGTCGGGGCGTACAGCACGTTGATGTTGGGGGTGAGGCCGCCCGCCGCGCCGTATGAGTAGCCCGCCGGGATCGGGAACGCGGGGTTCCCGACGTACGGGCCGTAGTTCAGCGGCACCGTGTTGCCGGTGCCGCCACCGAAATCGAAGGTGAGCACGGTCGCCGAGGACGTGCCGACGAATGAGAGGGCCGCGAGGCCCGCGATCGACGCGAGAGAGCAACGCATAGAGACCGCCTCCTCGGCCGACGTGAGCGCATTGAACGCCCAACACCGACCAGTGCGATGAACGGACAGTCTCTCTTTGCCTCCCACTCTCTCGCCCCGACGAGGAACGTCCTCGCACGGTCAAGTTATCACACTTGTTGCGGGGGTCCAAGGAAAAAGTACAAAAAACACCCATCTGTAGGGGCAGATTCCCCAGTTTATCAGATAATCGGACTTCTCGAGTCCACATTCGAACTCTCTTCCCTTCCGTCAACCGAACTTGAATGGACGCTCCGTACGATCCGACCCCATGGCTCTCGCGTCCATTCCCGAGTTGCTTGCCGATCTCAGCGCTGGTCGGATGGTGATCCTCGTTGACGACGAGGGGCGCGAGAACGAGGGCGATCTGATCCTGCCCGCGCAGTTTGTAACGCCCGAGGCCATCACGTTCATGCTCTCGGTCGCCCGCGGCTACCTGTGTCTCTCGCTCACCGCCGCGGATTGCGACCGCCTCGACCTGCACCCCCAAACGGGCGTAAACACCTCGGTCCGGGGAACGCCGTTCACCGTCTCCATTGATGGCCATCCCCGGCACGGCTTCACGACCGGCGTCTCTGCGCGGGAGCGGGCGCGCTCGATCCTCATGGCGATCGACCCCAGCAGCGGTCCGGCCGACTTCGTCCGCCCGGGACACATCAACCCGCTGCGTTCTCGAGATGGCGGCGTGCTCGTGCGAACAGGGCAGACCGAGGGGTCGATCGATCTGTGCCGGCTCGCCGGCTTGCAGCCCGCGGCGGTCATCATCGAGATCATGCGCGACGACGGCGAGATGGCCCGCATGCCCGACCTGGAGAAGATCGCGGCGACGCACAATCTCAAGATCGGCTCGGTCGAGCAGATCATCGCGCACCGGCTTTCGCGCGAGAGCCTGGTGCGGCGCATCGAGCCCGTCGGGGGCACCCCTCTCCGCACCCAGTTCGGCGAGTTCAATCTCATCGCAATGCGGTCGATGGTCGATCCGCTGCCGCAACTCGCGCTGTGCGTTGGCGGCGTGGGAGATCTGGACTCTTCCGGAAGCGTGATCCCATCGCCGGGCCCGACGCTGGTGCGGATGCACCGGCGCAACCTGCTCGGTGATGTGTTCCTCGATCTCGACTCCGCGTCCGATGGGCCGACGGGTCGCAACCTTCACCGGGCCATGCGCGCGGTGCAGCGAGAGGGCCGCGGCGCGATCGTGTATCTGCGGCCCGAGGGCGCGGGAGACACCGCGCTGACGGGAACGCAGGGTTTGGAACAGCGGCTGCAAACCATCGAACGCGCGGGAACCGGTTCCGGTGCCGCCGACGACGACCACGTTGGGATGCACAGCCGCGTGCCGCAGCACATGCGCGATTTCGGGATCGGCGGGCAGATCCTCCGCAACCTTGGTCTGACCCAACTCCGCCTGCTGACCAACCACCCGCGCGAACTCCCGGGCTTGGAGGGCTTCGGCCTCAGTGTCGCTGAGACAGTTTCGCTCGAAGGCCCGGACTGACCGGTGAAACGCGGGCATTTCACCCCTTCAACCCGGTGGTTATCGGACACCAACATGCCCACTTTGGGTGTTTTTCGTTTTCGTTTTGGGGGGAATCGCGTATATCTGACCGCTGTCGAGGCGAGGGAGTTTCCCTCAAATCGGGTATTTGCGGCGATCCCCGCGACGTGCGTGCGTTGTGTCCGGTCTGGCCGCATGGTATGTCATTCGGTTCGAGCCGAATGAGCGGCTGCATGGCCGAGGCCGCCGTCCGCGATGCGAAGGGACCAAGATGTCTTTCTCGCGATGTGTTTGTGCGGTGGCAACGGCAATAGGGATGGTCGTCGGAGGAACGTGCAGCGCGGTGGTCGATGGCGCGCCGGCCTCCAACACCGATCGGCGGCTCGACGCGGTGGGGCTCTTCATCACCACCAATCCGGCCGGCGGGTGCGGCGGCTTCGTGTCCGGTACCTGCACGCTCATCGGACCCGCGACCGTGCTCTTCGCGCGCCACTCCCTCGACGTGAACAGCACGCAACCGATCCCGTCCGTCGCGATGCGCCCAAGCCGCGTGCGGTTCCGCCGCGCGTCCAACGGCATGTCGGAAAACCAACTCAACGTCAACGGGACCGCCTGCCATGGCGTGTACCAGGAGATCGACGTCGTCGCGTTCATCGATGCGCCCAACCCCACGAGCGATCAGGCCCTCGCGGTCCTCGCCCATGCGCCGATCGGGATCCAGCCCCTCGGCATCGAGCTGAACGCCCCGCCCGTCGCGGCCACCGGCGTGATCCTCGCGGGGTGGGGCTACTCGGGCCAGTGCTTCGCCGCCGGCCCCGCTTGGGCGCTCCGGACGGCCCGGGGCACCATCCCCGCCAGCGCGGCGGGTTCGGACTTCCTGACGTTCACGCCCTGCATCGTGGGATCGACGGCGCCGTGCCTGAACTGCCCCCCCGGCCCGGCGCGCGTCAACGCCAACCTGCACGATTCGGGAGCGCCGATCCTCGTCGAGAAGCCGAGCACCGATGCGACGGACCCCACGCCGGAACTCCGCGTCGTCGGCACCGTCTCCACGCTCTCGTATGCGCGCCGGCCTTCCGCGTGGAACCGTGCCGGTGGAGTGCCCGCGCTGACGCAGGCGCTCCCGCACGCGCACCTCAAGAAAGCGGACTTCGATGGAAGCGGCCAGGTCACCACCGAGGATGTGTTCGCGTACCTCGCCGCGTTCCTCGGCGGCCGGCTCGACGCCGATTTCAACCCCGACAACGTGCTCGATGCGCAGGACCTGTTCGGCTATCTCGACGCGTGGTTCGCGACTCGATGATGGCGCGGGGGCGGCGCGGATCGATCGCGCACCCGGTCAGAGCGCTTCCATTTCCGGCAGTGTGCCCACCAGCGGCCGGACGTAGTCCAGAAACGCGCGGCTGACGTTGCTCGTGCCGTCCAGAAAACTCGCGGGCATGTGCCGCGTCTTCCCGGCCACGGCGGAGAGTTCCACGCGCTTGAATCCGGCAGAGTAGGCCTTCCCGCCCTTGCGCACGATCGCCACCGAGCCGGAGCGCTCGCCCTTCCGTGCGAGCCCCACCGCGAACTTCGCGGCCGCGCGGGCCTCCTTCGCGTCAATCGGCGAGGGGTCGGGCCAGCACCGCTGCAGGTAGCCGAACGTGTCGGCCCGCACGCGCACCGGCTTGCCATTGACGATGATGTTCTTCTTCACCAAGTCCGCGAGCGCATCGCCGAGCGCACCCACGCCCGAGAGTTGCACGTTTCCGTGCGCATCCCTGTCAAGCCCGGACACAAGCGTTGTGGCGATCGGCCGCCCCTGCTCGTCCTGCACGCCCTCGCTCACGGCCACTTGGCAACGTCCCAGGCGCGAGTACACCGCCTCGACCTCGGCGAGGAACCGCTTGGAGTTCAGCGGCACCTCGGGCACATAGATCAGGTGCGGGCCGCGGTCGGCGGAGCCCTTGCCCTCGCCGCGGGCCAGAGCGCTGGCGGCGGTGAGGAATCCCGCGTGGCGGCCCATCACGACGTTGATCTTCACGCCCGGCAGCGAGGCGTTATCGAGCGCATCGGCCATGAACGCCGTCGCGATGAACCGAGCCGCCGACGGGAAGCCCGGCGTGTGGTCGTTTTCCATCAGGTCGTTGTCGACGGTCTTGGGGATGTGGAAGCACCGCAGTTCGTCTTTGCCGCCGGCGTTGGCGATCTCGTTGACGATCCGGCACGTGTCCGAGGAGTCATTCCCGCCGATGTAGAAGAAGTACCGGATCGCGTGCTTCCTGCACGCCTCGACGATGCGGGCGCAGTACTCCGGGTCCGGCTTGTCGCGGCTCGAACCCAGCCCGGCCGCAGGCGTCTTCGCCACTCTGGCCAGCCGCGCCGCAGGTATCTTGCCCAGATCCACGATCTGGTCTTTGACCAGGCCGTTCACGCCGTGCCGCATGCCGTAGGTCTTCTTGACCGCCGAGAACCCCCGCAGGGCCTCGACCGCGCCGACGAGGGACTGGTTGATGACGGCCGTCGGGCCGCCGGACTGGCCGATGATCGCGTTGCCGGTGGGGAGAGCGCGTGCCACGAAAGACTCCAAGAAAACGGGGCATGAATGCCGCCCCGGGTGCGTGCGGATGCCGACGGTCGATTACGCTATACGCCATGACTCGAACATCAACGATCGGGGTGTTTTCGCTGCTCGCCGCCGCGGCGGCGCTCGTCTGCGGTTCCACCGCGCTCTCGCAGCCGACCTCGCGCTCGCCCCTCGCCCCGCCACCCAACGGGCCGCGCAAGAGCGAGCCGGGAGACGGATACGTGGCCTTGACCGGTGCCACCGTCCACGCGCGGCCGGGCGTGATCATCGAGAACGCGACCGTGGTCGTGCGGGAGGGGCGCATCGAGTTGGTCACTCCGGGCGCGGCGGCCACCGTCCCCGCGGGCGCCGAGGTGCGAGATTGCGCCGGCATGCACATCTACGCCGGGTTTCTCGAGCCGTACTTCGAGGTGGATGTGCCCAGGCCCGATCCCGGCGCGCCCGGCTCGCACTGGAATCCCCGCGTCACCCCGCAGCGCACCGCGACCGACAAGGGCGCGGCGGGCATTCCCGCCAAGGACGCCGAGACGCTTCGTTCCATGGGCTTCGTCGCCGCGGCCATCAGCCCCAAGGGGGGCATCTTCCGTGGGTCGAGTGCGGTCGTCTCGCTGGCGCAGCCGGCCGGCGAACCCTCCGCCGCCCCGCCGCGCGTGTACGCCGACCGGGCCTATCAGTGCGTGTCGCTGAGCGCCCGTGAGCAAGGCGAAGACGGCCCGCCCGTGCGCGGCGGGCCGCGCCCATCCGAGGATGGCCGCTGGAACAACTACCCCAGCAGCCAGATGGGCGCCATCGCGCTCATCCGCCAGACACTGAGCGACGCGGCCTGGCAGCAGAACCGCCGTGCGATCGTGCCCGGAGCCGAGGCCATGGCCGCGCTCGACGCGCTCCACGCCTCCCAGACCGCGAGCGGCGGGGCCAACGCGCCGCACGATCCCGGCACGCTCGTGTTCGATGTCGCCGATGAGCTCGAGTTCCTCCGGGCCGCGAAGATCGCGGCCGAGTTCGGCCGACCCGCGACCATCCTCGGCAATGGAACCGAGTTCCGCAGACTCGAGGCCGTCGCGAAGACCGGCCTGCCGGTGATCCTGCCGCTGATGTACCCCAAGGCCCCGAAGGTCGGCAGCATCGGCGAGGCCGACTCGGTGCAACTCGTCGAGCTCATCAACTGGGAGCAAGCCCCCACCAACGCGAGGCGCCTCAACGCCGCGGGCGTGACGGCGGCCCTCACGACGAGCAAGGTGCCCGACAAGCTCGGCGGTCGCAAGGCGTTCCGCGAGCATCTGTCCAGCGCGATCAAGCACGGTCTCAAGCCCGAACGAGCGCTGGCGATGCTCACAGAGAACGCGGCCGCAATGCTCGGCGTGGCCGACCGACTCGGGCGCGTCGAGAAGGGCATGGTCGCCAGTCTCATTCTCACCGACGGCGAGTTGTTCACCGACAAACCCGACGCGCCGAAGAAGGGCGAGCCGGGGTACATCCGCCCGGCACGCATCATCGATGTGTACATCGACGGCCAGCGACACCCTGTCGCGCCGAAGCAGCGGCGCGATCTCGCCGGCACGTGGGACATCACGCTCACGCCCGGCCCGAGGGCCGGCAGCAACGTGAAGATCACCTTCGAGATCGACGACGACTTCCCACCCGCCATCACCATCGTGAAGCGATCAACGGACGAGACCGGCGCTGAAGACACGGCGAGGACCAAGTGCCAGGGCGTCGCAATCGAAGAGGACGGGCGGATCAGGTTCACCTTCGACCACGAGCCCTTCGGAGAGACCGGCGTGTTCGTCTCGTCCGGGGTGATCGAGAAGGACGACGCGGGCCATCCCGTGATGCGCGGCGAGTCGATCCGCTCCAGCGGCGGGCTGCTCCGATGGTCCGCGGTTCGAACGAGCACGGAGATCACGAAGAAGGAAGGCAAAGGCCTCACCGCGAAGGGTGCGAAGACCGAACCACAGGACGGCGAGGGTGAACAGCCCGACGGCAAGCCGGTCGCCACCGAGGGCGCGGGCGATGCCAAGCCGCCCGCGGCCGAACCTGCCGTGGTGGTCGAACCCGACGCTAGGAGCGACGAATCGAAGAAGCCCAAAACCCCCGAAGCCGACGCCATCGCCGCGATCCCCGAGAAGCTCGGCCTCCCCGTCGGCCCCTACGCGGTGCTGGAGTTGCCCAAGCAGGAGCGCATCCTGCTGCGCCACGCCACCGTCTGGACGGCGGGCGAGAAGGGTGTGATCGAAGACGCCGTGGTAATGTTCGACGAGGGCAAGATCTGGTTCGTCGGCACCGAGAAAGAGTGGTTCCATTTCGTCGCCACGGCGAAGATGATGGGCGGCTTTCGCGAGATCGACTGTTCCGGCAAGCACGTCACCCCCGGCATCATCGACTGCCATTCGCACACGGGCATCTCCAAGGGCGTCAACGAGGGCGGGCAGGCCGTCACCGCCGAGGTCCGCATCGGCGACGTCACCGATCCGGACTCGATCTCGTGGTACCGCCAGCTCGCCGCGGGCGTGACGACGGTGAACTCGCTCCACGGCTCGGCCAACCCCATCGGCGGGCAGAATCAGGTGAACAAGAACCGCTGGGGATGCACAAGCCCCGACGACATGCACTTCGCCGGAGCGACCCCTGGCATCAAGTTCGCTCTCGGCGAGAACGTCAAGCAGTCCAACGGCGACCGGCAATCCACCCGCTACCCAGTGTCGCGCATGGGCGTGGAGACGATCATGCGGGATCGGTTCACCGCGGCGCGGGAATACCTGGCGGCTCGAAGTGACGAAGTGACGAAGCGCCGAAGTGACGAAGCCAGACCGGTCTCCACAAACACTTCGTCACTGAGTCACTCCGTCACTCCGTCACTTCCGCGCCGCGACCTCGAACTCGAAGCCCTCGCCGAGATCCTCGAGGGCGAGCGGCTGGTGCACTGCCACGCCTACCGGCAGGACGAGATCGTCATGCTCTGCCGCGTCGCCAAGGATTTCGGTTTCACCATCGGCACCTTCCAGCACGGTTTGGAGGTCTACAAAGTCGCCGACATCGTCAAGGAGCACGCCATCGGCGCCAGCCTCTTCGCCGACTGGTGGGCCTACAAGGTCGAGGTGCAGGACGCCATCCCCTACGCCGGTCCGATGCAGACCGAGGTCGGCGTGCTCACCAGCTACAACTCCGACTCGGATGAGATGGCCCGCCGCATGAACGTCGAGGCGGGCAAGGCCGCCAAGTACTCCCACGGCCGCCTCACCGACGCCGACGCGCTGAAGTTCATCACCATCAACGCCGCAAAGCAGCTCAAGATCGACAACACCGTCGGCACCATCGAGGTCCAGAAAGACGCCGACCTCGCCATCTGGTCCGGCCCCCCACTCTCGAGCCTCTCCCGCTGCGAGCGCACGTTCGTGGACGGCCGCGAGATGTTCTCGCTCGAAAAAGACGCCGCGGCACGCAAAGCCAACCAGGCCGAGCGGGCCCGCCTCATCCAGAAGATCCTCGCAGGCAACGACAAGCCCGATCGACCGTCGCGGGGCAAGCGCCCGGGCGAGAGCGACGACGCCAAGCCCGACGCAGACAAGCCCACCGACGAACTCGAGTTTGACGCGTCCGCCACATCCGGCCGCCGCTCCATCCTCCTCGACGCCTACCGCGCCGCCGAGGACGCCCGGCGCGACTACTTCCTCGACCTCCTCCGCCGCGGCCTCGACCCGCGCTTCCACTCCGCGGGCGAGTGCGGGTGCAACGGCAACTGAGCCCATCGCTCACCACTGAGAACACCGAGACCACAGAGAGACGGCAGAAAGAGCCAATCCTGTTCCAGCCAGAGGCACAATCCATGCACACACGATCGCTTCAACTCTCCTCCTTGGTCTTCCTCGGTGCTCTCAGTGTTCTCTGGGGTGAGTCGGCCCTCGCCCAGGACCTCACGCCTCGAGCCAAGCCGCAGGACAAGCCCGTCCTGATCACCAACGCAACCATCCACCCCATCGCCGAGAAGCCGATCGAGAACGGCTTTGTCCTCTTCGCCGAGGGCAAGGTGCGCGGCCTCGGCAGCGTCGGCGCCATGGACATGAGCAGGGTGCAGGGCGCCGACGGCTGGCGCATCATCGACGCCAAGGGCATGCACGTGTATCCGGGCCTCATCGGCGCGGCCACCCAGCTCGGCCTCGAAGAGATGCAGTCCATCCGCTCGAGCACCGACCACACCGAGACCGGCGGCGTCACGCCCGAGGTCCGCGCGGCCACCGCCATCAACCCGGACTCCACCCTTCTCCCCGTCACCCGCTCGGCGGGCGAACTCCTCGCCGCCGTCTTCCCGCGGGGCGGCGCGATCCTCGGACGGACCAGCGTCGTCCGGCTCGACGGCTGGACCGTCGCCGACATGACCATCCGAGAGGACGCCGGCCTCGTGATCAACTGGCCCATGACCCGCATCATCACCGCGTGGTGGATGAACAAGTCCGAGGAGGAGCAGCGCAAGGAAAACGACAAGGCCCTGCGCGTGATCGAGGACATGGTCACGGGCGCGAAGGCCTACGCCGCGGCGTCGGTCGCGGGCGAGCAGCGGGCCGCCGACATCCGCTACGAGGCGATGACGGGCATCTTCGGACATCGTCAGGAAGCCAAGGGAGCACAGGCGGGTCCGGACGCCGACCGTCGCCTGCCCGTGTTCATCCACGCGATGGACTACGACCAGATTCAGCAGGCCGTGACGTTCTGCGTCAAGCACGGCCTTCGGTGCGTGATCGTCGGCGGGCGCGACGCCCCGATGTGCGCCGACCTGCTCAAGCGGCACAACGTCGCCGTCATCGTCGCGGGCACGTACAAGTTCCCCAAGCGCGACGACTCGGCCTACGACGAGGCCTTCACGCTCCCCGCCCGTCTCGAGGCCGCGGGCATCAAGTGGTGCCTCGCCTGCGGCGACGACACCGCCCACGAGCGCAACCTCGCCCCCGCCGCGGGATTGGCCGTGGCCTACGGCCTCGACCACGAGGCGGGCCTGCGCTCCATCACCCTGGCCGCGGCCGAGATCCTCGGCATCGCCGACACCTACGGCGCGCTCGCCCTCGACAAGTCCGCCACGCTCATCATCGCCGATGGCGACATCCTCGACGCCCGCACCAACGTCACCGCCGCGTTCCTCGACGGCCGCGAGATCAACCTCCACGACAAGCACAAGGCCCTCGACGAGCGATACCGCGAAAAGTACAAGCTCAAGTCCGGTCCGGCCGCCGGCCATCCCTGACCCGCCCGCCACCCTCAACGAGCCCCGAACGAATTGAGGGGTTTCCGGACGCGGCTGGCCGACCCCTCCCTGTGTTCGAGGCTCGTTCCGGCCACGATGCCCGCGTGGGCTCACGAACTCTCGCGCGATTCGACTTTCGGCGGGCTCCGGAGGCCGCCGAACGATGCCCGATTGCGTGCTCCTGAGGCCCGCCTCGCACGCCCCTACGCTGCCCGCGTTGGAGCGAAGCGCCGATCCATCGTCCGTGCGCGCCCACCCCGGGCCCCCCGATGCACCCGCCCCCACTGTGCCGCCACCCGATCTGGCCGCGGCCCACGACCGGCTCGGGGCGTCGCTCTACCGATTCTTCTACGTCCGCGTGAGCCGCGATGAGCATCTCGCGGCCGACCTGTTGCAACAACTCTGGGCCGCCGCGGCACGCAACGCTTCTCGCGTGCCCGAGGCCGAGATCGAGTTCTGGTTGCGGGGCGTCGCCCGCAATCTCCTCAACACCCACTGGCGGCGGGTCGGATCGCGACCGGCGCACGTGGCCATGGAAGACTCGCACACCGGCGCGGCCCTCGCCGAGCGGATGACCCGCGAGCGCCTCCCGAACGAGGAACTCGAGCGGCGCGAGAGTCAGGACCGCTTGCTCCACGCCATCACCCGCCTGCCGCAGGCGGATCAGGACCTGATCTTCGCCCATTACTTCGAGGGCGCGCAACAGGTGGACCTTTCCAAGCGCCTGGGCATGTCGGTCCGGGCCATCGAAGGACGCTTGTACCGGGCCCGCCAGTTGTTGCGCGACGCCCTGAAGGAGTCGGAATGATGGACCCTCACGACCACGACAATCCGACGCGACACGACGAGGCCGACGCCCTCTTCGACTCCAATCTCCGAGCCTTCGGCCAGAAGATCGGCCCGCTTCCCTCCCGCGCCGCCCTCCGGATCGCGCCGGCCGAGACCACCGCTCGCCCGGCCCGTCGCTCGCGCTGGCTGGCGTGGGGATCGGCAATGGCCGCGTGCATCGCGGCGGGGGCCGTGATTTTCTCCCAGCCCTGGGGCAACACCGTCGAGGCCTCCACCATCATCGGCGGCCTGCGCTCCAAGGAGTTCGGCGGCCTCAACATCGTCTTCGACAAGGTCTCATCGGAGGGCACGACCATCGACGGCGTCGTCCGCATGCGCCTCAAGGAGCCCATCTCCATTGACCGCCTCGACGACCCCCGGGCCATCGACGCCAACGCCCGTCTGGGCGCGGCGTACGGCAGATTCACGCTCACCTCGACCGACGCGGCCATCGGCGGCGAGCCGAGCGTCATCGACGCCGAAGGGGCGATTACCCCCGCGAGCGGGTGGATGTTCATTCGCGCCTCCGACGGCGCGGCGCGGCAAATCGCCGAAGGCAATCCCTCGGCCGGCGCGGTCGCCGGGCTGGCCCAGCACGGCGTCGTGCTCAACATCGGCAGCCTCGACGATCGCTTCTTCGACGGTCTCAACGCCATGGTCTGCCCCGCCCACGACCACTCGTCGATCCACGGTGGGCTGCACACGTCGGTCGAACAATCGGGCGACGGCCACGGAAAGGTCTCCGTGGGCATGCGCGTCGGCGCTCCCGGCAGCCCCAGCGCCGAGCAGTTGACGCGTCTGATCGGGTACGCCCGCATGATCCTCTCCGGCAAGGCCCGCCAGAACGAGCTCGAGCAGATGCGGGCCATGCTCCAGAACGACTTCGCCCAGAAGGCGTCCGTCCAGACCCTCGGCGCTGGTCGATTCCTGCTTACCACCAACCTGCCGGCGGATCCCCACACGGGGTCGTCGGTGCACGGCGGCACGCTCCGCGTGCTCTACGAGCAGTCCGGCGGTGTGCGGTGGGCCGAGTTCTCGAACCTGCCCGATGCGACGGGGCTCATTCGCGTGGAGTTCGACGCCGAGCCGATCGACCCGAACCTGCTCGCCTACGAGCGGCTGGTGCAGACGGGAACGACCAACTACCTCGACCTTCGCCTCATCATGCGGATGTTCATGCCGCCCCTGCTGCGGGCAATCTGACCGCCCGCCCGTGGTGTCCCGGGGAGGTGCTCGTCAGCGGGCATTCATCGCCGCGGCCTCATATCCTTGTGCGATGGCCACCACCACGCACGAACCCAAGCCGGCCGCGGCCGCCAAACCCATGACCCCCCAATCCAACGGCGCGATCGCCACCCCGGGCACCATGCGAGCGCTCGTCAAGCACCACGCCGGCCCCGGCCTGCAACTGCTCGACAACCGGCCCATCCCCACCATCGGGCCGCGCGATGTTCTCATCCGCGTGAAGAAGGCCGGCATCTGCGGCACCGACCGGCACATCTGGGAGTGGGACCACTGGGCCGCGGGACGCATCCCCGTCGGCATCGTCACCGGCCACGAGTTCGTCGGCGTGATCGAAAGGGTCGGCTCCGCCGTCACGAAGTTCGCCCCAGGCCTGCGCGTCTCGGCCGAGGGGCACATCTGCTCCGGCACCGATTACAACGCGCGGACCGGCAACGCCCACATCGCCCGCGACACCAAGATCCTCGGCGTCGACTGCGACGGCGTCTTCGCCGAGTACGTCTCGGTCCCCGAAGAGAACGTCTGGCCGGTGCACCCGAGCATTCCGGACCACATCGCCGCCGTGCTCGACCCGCTCGGCAACGCCGTGCACACCGTCATGGCCGCGAACGTGAGCGCCAAGACGGTACTCATCACGGGCGTGGGCATCATCGGCCTCATGGCAGTCACCGTGGCCAAGGCCGCGGGCGCCAGCCGCATCTTCGTGACCGATGTGGACGAGCACCGTCTCAAGCTCGCCAAGAAGCTCGGGGCCAGCGAGGCATGGAAGGCCACCGACCCGAACTGGATCGAGAAGATCCGCGCCCTTACCCGCGGCGACGGCCCCGACGTGCTGCTGGAGATGTCCGGCCACATGGGCGCCATCGACGACGGCTTCAAGGCCCTCCGCATGGGCGGAACGGCCGCGCTGCTGGGCATTCCCTCGCGGGCCATCTCTTTCGACCTATCCAGCCACGTGATCTTCAAGGGCGCGACCGTGCTGGGCATCAACGGGCGGCGCATGTTCGAGACGTGGTATCAGATGGAGGAACTCCTCCTCTCCGGACGCCTGCAACTCGACGAGATCGTGACCCACCAGATCCCGTTCGCCGACTTCGCCAGGGGCTTCGGTCTCATGCAGAGCGGCGAGGGAATCAAGGTGGTCATGAACATCGCGGGATGAGCCCCGGGGCGGCCCGCTTTGCCGAGTCGGTGTCTTCATGTCCAGCCCAAGTCCCGATCTTTCCCTTCACTTCCGTCCGCGCCATCGCCTCACGCACGCACGCGAGTTCAAGGCGGTGTACGAAGCGCGTGCACGCAAGTCGCGCGGGCCGTTTGTCGTTCAGGCCATCCCCAACACGTTCGAGTGTCCCCGACTGGGCTTGGCGGTCGGTGTTCGTGTCGGCTCCGCGGTCGTCCGCAATCGCTGGAAACGGCTTATCCGCGAGTCCTTCCGCCTCTCCCAGCACGCACTGCCCCAGAGCCCCGGCGGCGGCCGCTACGACTACGTTGTGAGCGTTCGCGCATCACCCGACCAGCCGGTGTGGACTCTCGCCGGGTGCTCCGCCGCGCTCGCCGACCTCGCCGCGGAGATCGATCGGGAATGGCGCAAGCGCACCCGCAAGGCCGAAGAGCCCATTCTCCCCGGACCAAGCCAGTGACCGCCCACGACCCCCGACAATCCCCGCTCACACGAGCGATCACCCTGCCCTTCGTTGTGGCGATCTACGCCTACCGCATCACGCTGGGCCCGTTTCTGGGCGGGCAGTGCCGGTTCTATCCGTCGTGCAGCCAGTACGCCTTGGATGCCTATCGCGAGCACGGCCCGGTGCGCGGCAGCGTGCTCACGCTTCGCCGACTCGCGCGCTGCCACCCCTTTGCCAAGGGCGGATTCGACCCCGCGCCGCTTCGATCCGAACGCCGCACCGCCCGATAGCCGATAAACAGGCGCTTGAAACTCGCCCGGGCACTAACTTTCCGCTCGACCTTCGGCTAAGTGAGCATATACTAGCAAGATGTTAGTGCGATGCGACGATATCGCAGCCTGCTCGGCGCGTTCGTCGATTGTTAACTAACACAAGCAATCACAAGGGTTTACAGTGGGCCGTCTTCCCGCCGCACAACGCAAGGAACAACTGCTCGACACCGCCGCGCGGCTGTTCGCTGTGCATGGCTACGCCGGCGCCACCACCAGCCAGATCGCCAAGGCCGCGGGCGTCACCGAGCCCATCATCTACCGCCACTTCGAGTCCAAGCGGGAACTGTTCATCGCGCTGATCAACCGCACCAGCGAGGCCACGATCCGCTTGTGGGAGCACGAGTTGGCCGCGGCTACCGATCCCGCCGACCGCCTCAAGAGGCTCATCAACGCCAATCCGATGGTCGCGAACATGGGCCGCGGCATCTACCGCGTCATCGTGCAGGCCATGACCGAGGTGGAGGACCCGAAGATCCTCGAAGCCCTCAGCGAGCACGTCACCACGCTGCACGACTTCCTGATGCGCGAGGTGCAGCAGGCCCAGGACTCCGGGCGCGTCAGCAAGCGATTCTCGCCGGAACTCACCGCGTGGGCCCTCATCCACATGGGCCTCGGCTACGGACTGCTCAGCGCCATGGGCGTGCCCCAGCACGGCGGCGACCAGCACGGCCACACCATCGTGGACCTGCTCGGCGAGCTCATGCTCGGCCAGAACTACAAGAAGGAATGATGCGGGCTATCGCCGCGGCCGGCGAGCGTGCAGCACCGGCATCTCGCGCAGGTATGCCTGCGCCGGCGGCAGCTCCGAGACCTCGAACTTGTCGTACGGGCCGTCGAAACAGATCCCGCTCTCGTGGATCATGACGACGCGCGGGCGGATGCGGCGGAGCAACTCACGATCGTGCGTCACGATGATGGTCGTCCGTTTCGCTCCGGCGCGGGACGCGTGGGGGCGCCCGCCGAGATCGCGGAACTCGAACCCGTCCCCGACGGGGCTGTTGTGCGTCTTGAAGATCAGCTCGTGGATGGTGGCTCCGAACATCGGGTCCAGCCCCGTGGTCGGCTCGTCGTAGAACATCACGATCGGGTCGCACGCCACGGCGCGGGCGATCGCCACGCGCTTGGCCATTCCCCCGGAGAGCGCATCGCGGTCCTTGTCCACCACGTCGTCGACGTCCAGGGCCACGCTCTGGATGGCCTCGCGGACCCGTCGATCCACCTCACGCTCGTCCATCATCGTGTGCTCGCGCAGCCAGAACGCGATGTTCTCCCCCACGCTCCCGCTGAACAGCGCGTTGCGCTGGAAGACCACCGCCCAGTGCAGCCGCACGAAGTCCAACTGGTCATCGCTCAATGTCGCGAGATCCCGCAGAGGAACCTGGCCGCTCGCATCGGCCGCGGCGTTGTGGTCCGCCGCACGCACCCGCCCCGACGTCGGCGCCATCAGCCCGATGAGATGATCCAGAAGCACCGTTTTGCCGGATCCCGACGCCCCGACGATGCACGCGATGTCGCCCGAGGCGATCGTCAGATCCACGTCGCGCAGCACTTCCTTCTCGCCGAACGACTTGCACAGCCGCTCGGCCACGACCTCCACCGGCGTTGTGGACGCGCGATCCGGCATGCGTCAACGGTAGCGTCCGCGGGGCGATGCACGCGCGCTTTCCTATGATTCTCCGGTGTCCATCTACCTCGACAACAA
>CAYXUZ010000080.1:18498-27555 GCA_964467705.1 uncultured Ardenticatenaceae bacterium
GATGCTCGCCGAGCACTGGCACAACCCGTCCAGCGTCCACCGTCCCGGACAGGCCGTCAGACACAGGGTCGAACTCGCTCGCAAGAAGCTCGCACAACTCATCGGCGCTCGTCCCCGCCAGATCACGCTCTGCGGCTCGGGCACCGAGGCCATCGATCTGGCCATCCGTGGCTCGCTGCTGGCCCAGGGGCGACTCGGCGGGGCGAGAAAACGCGAGCCCGGCGCGATCCTGACCACCCGCGTTGAGCACGTCGCCATCCGCGACCTCGCGGGCGCGCTGGAGAAGGAAGAGGGAGTCCGCGTCATCTGGGCCGGTCTCGACGCTTCCGGTCGCGTCGACTTGGCCCGCCTTCGCGCGACGCTCGAGTCCACCCCCGACATTGCTCTCGCGAGCGTTCAATGGGCCAACAACGAAACGGGCATCCTCCAGCCCATCCACGAGATCGCCGCGATCTGCCAGGAACGCAACGTGCTCTTCCACACCGATGCCACGCAGGTGGTCGGGAAGATGTCCGTGAACGTCGGCGATGTCCCCGCTTCCTCGGCACTCGGCACTCAGCACTCAGCGCTTACCCTGTTGACCTACAGCCCGCACAAGTTCCACGGACCCAAGGGCGTCGGCGTGCTCTATTGCCGTCAGGGCGTGCGCACCGCGCCGCTCATCCACGGTGAGCAGGAACTCGGTCGGCGCGGCGGCACCGAGAACGTCCCCGGCATCGTCGGATCCGGCGTCGCGGCCGACCTCGCGATGGCCTGGCTTGCCGATCCGCAGAACATCGAGCGCGGCCGCGAACTTCGCGACTGGTTCGAGGCCGGCTTGCGGCGGGCGGTTCCTGACATCGTTGTCCACGGCGCAAGCGGCGATCGCCTATGGAACACCTCCAGCATCGGTTTCCCGCGTCTCGAGGCCGAGGCCATCCTCCTGCTGCTCAGCGAGCAGGGCCTGTGCGCCTCCGCCGGCGCGGCGTGCGCCAGCGGCTCCCTGGAACCCTCGCCGGTGCTCAAGGCCTTGGGTGTTCCGCCCGAGGTCGCCCACGGCACTCTCCGCTTCAGCCTGTCGCGCGAGACCACCCGCGAGGAGCTCGCGCGTGCCATCGAGATCATCGCCGAGTGCATCGGACGCCTCCGCCGATCCATGTCGGCCGTGGTTCGTCCCTGAGCGGTCTGTCTGGACCCGGCGTGGGCACGCCTGCCCCACTAACCTTGCTCTATGACGCAGAATCCCTACTCGCAGTTCGGCGGGGCCGACGCCGCCTCGCCCTACGGACCGGACTTCGGTGATCAACCCCAGCCGCGCACCAGCGTCCTGGCGATCGTCTCGCTGGTGCTCTCCGTCATCGGGTGCGTGTGCTTCATCATCCCCGGTCCGGGCGCGCTGGCCATGGCGATGGGCGGCATCGCGATCCTGTTGATCATGTTCTCCGGCGGGCGGGTGCGCGGCATCGGACTCGCGGCCACGGCCGTCTGCCTTGGCCTCCTGCAAACGGTTGTGTTCTTCGTCATGCTCCTGGGCGTCTACCAGCCCATCATGGGCGGTTGGCGAAACACCGTTGTCGCGCCCGTGAGCGACGTGCTTTTCGCGCTCGAGAAGAACGACCCCGCCACCGCTCGATCCCTGCTCACGCCCCGGGCCCAAACCGCCATCACCGAGGACATGCTCGCCGAGTTCGCCTCGAAGTACCAATCGCGGCTCGGCGCATTCAAGGGCATCCCGGAGAACCCCCTCGAGATCTGGACCGCCTACAAGAACATCGGCCCGGCCATGGGCGCGTTGCAGAAGGGTTCGGGCGGCAACCCGCAGCAGAATCTCATTCCGCTCCCCGGAACGTTCGAGAAGGGCGACGCCCTGATCATGCTGCACATCGACAACACCGGCTTCCAGAACAACACCCCGCCGCCGACGGGAACCGTCCGCATGCCCGTGCTGAACATCGGCATCGCCACCAACGACGGCACGCAGATCTGGATCCTCGACCGGGCCAAGGCCGAGTCGCTCCCCGAGAAGCCAACGGCCAAGGGTGAGTCCACCATCGACGACGCGCCGCCCCTTCCACCGCCGGCCCCACCGACCCCACCCGACCCCGCCGCGCCCTAAACTCCGCCCGTGGCCCAGCCAACGCCCGCGAAACCGCCCGCCGACCCCGCCTCCCTCGCGGGCGATTCGCTCCCCCCCGCCCCCAAGCCCGAGCCGGTGATCATCTGCCGCAACGTCGAGAAGCGTTTCGACGGTCGCACCGTGCTCGCCGACATCTCCTTCGACGTCCAGCCCGGCGAGACGATGGTCGTCATGGGCGGCTCGGGATGCGGCAAGAGCACGCTGCTCCGCTGCATGATCGGTTCGCACGCCATCGACGGCGGCGAGATCAGCCTCTTCGGCCGCAACATCGCCGGCCTCTCGCGCGAGGCCATGGACGAGGTCCGCAAGAACTTCGGCATCCTCTTCCAGTCGGGCGCGCTGTTCAACTCCATGACTGTCGCCGAGAACGTCGCCCTGCCGCTCCGCGAGCACACCGACCTCGAGCCCTCCACCGTGGACATCATGGTGAAGATCAAGCTCGAGCTCGTCGGCCTGCGCGAGCACGCCGACAAGTTCCCCGCCCAGATCTCCGGCGGAATGAAGAAGCGGGCGGGCCTCGCCCGCGCCCTCGCCCTCGACCCGCGCGTCCTGTTCTACGACGAGCCCTCCGCGGGCCTCGACCCCGTCACCAGCGCCGAGATCGACCGGCTCATCGTGGACCTTACCCGCAAGGTCGGCGTCACCAGCGTCGTCGTCACCCACGAGATGGACTCGGCGTTCGCCATCGCCGATCGCATGATCATGCTCGACAAGGGGCGCGTGCTCATGCAGGGCCGGCGCGAGGAGTTCGACGCCCTCCGCCGCATCCCGGCCGGCGAGGCCGCGGAGATGTCGGAGGATCGCCGCCTCGTCCGCCAGTTCCTCCGCGGCGACGCCGAGGGCCCCATCACGGAGCGCAAGGCCGCGACGTCCTACGCCGAGGACCTTCTCGGCCATCTCCCCCACCGCGCGCCGGCCGCGCCGAGCGTCGAGGCCACGCGCACGCGGCTGTAGCCCGCCCGCCGCTTCCCACTTCCGGATCCTCACGCTACCCTGTGGCCCATGAGCGCCGCACGTGGCTCCCGGAACAACGTCCTCGCGGGGATCTTCGTCCTCGCCGCCGCGGTGCTGTTCGTGGTGGTCATCGTCGTCATGTCGAACCTCGGCGACGCGTGGACGCCCCAGTCAACCTACTACGTCCGGTTCTCGATCGTCGACGGCGTCGATGGCCTCGACAAGGGCGCACCGGTGAAGGTCGGCGGGCGGCGCGTCGGCAAGGTCACCGCGCTGGTTCCTCGCGACAACCCCGTCACCGGCGAGCCGGAGGCCGTGGACGTGGAGATCCAGATCCCCGCCCGCCTCAAGCTCTTCACCGATGCGGAGGTGAACCTCATCCGTCCGCTGCTCGGCTCGGGCAGCAGCATCAACATCCAGTCGTTCACGGGCGCGGTGGCGGGCGACAACGAGGTCGCGGGCCCCGCCCTTCCCCTCGAGCCCGGCGGCACCATCATCGGCCGGCTCGGGCCGCCCGGCTTCATCGCGCCGGTGGACTACGCCCGGCTGCGGGCCATCCTCGCCCGG
Organism: uncultured Ardenticatenaceae bacterium; assembly: GCA_964467705.1. Classification (GTDB taxonomy): domain Bacteria; phylum Chloroflexota; class Anaerolineae; order Promineifilales; family Promineifilaceae; genus CAADGU01. The sequence continues at coordinate 22,136 of CAYXUZ010000080.1, forward strand.
GTGGACACGATCACCCGCGAGTCCGAGCCGCGGATTGCCAGCATCATGGCCAACGCCGATGAGAGCGTGGCCAACGTCAAGACCATCACCGACGACCTCAACAAGAAGTGGCCCACGTGGAGCGGCCAGGCCAGCGACGTGATCGCCCGCGTCGAGAAGGCCTCGCGCGAGTTCGACGCGGTCGTGACCAGCGCCAAGGACGTCGCCGCGTCGGTCAGGGATGGCGCGGCCAAGGCCCAGGAGCTCATCGAGAAGGGGCGCGCCCTGCTCGACGAGAACCGGCCCAACATCGACCGCATCGTCCGCAACATCGAGAGCGTGACGGAGAAGGCCAACACCGAGTGGTCGGCCAAGGTCACCGGCGTGATGGACGAGGCGAAGCAAACGCTCGAGTCGGCCACCGCCGCGGCCCGCGATGCGCAGGACCTCGTGGCCCGCAACGCGGGCAAGCTCGACGACATGATCGCCAACGCGACCCTTGCCTCGCAGCAGCTCAAGCTGGCGATGGTCGAGATCCGCGCCTCGCCGTGGCGGCTGCTGTATCAGCCGAGCAAGAACGAGCTGGAGAACGAGCTGCTCTACAACACCGTCCGCCAATACTCCGACGCCGTGGGGCGATTGAAGATGGCCGCCGATGATCTGCGGACGCTCTCGGAGCGCGCCGACGCGGGGGTGCAGGTGCCGCAGGCGCAGATCGACGCGATGAGCGAGAAGCTGCGCAAGGCGTTTGCGGAGTATCAGGAGCGCGAGCGGGCGTTCCTGGAGCGGTGGTCGAAGCAGGGCAAGTAGCGCCCGCGACTACTCGAGGGCGGCCGCGCCGGAGATGATCTCGGTGAGCTCGGTGGTGATCTGGGCCTGGCGGGCGCGGTTGTACTGGCGCGTGAGGCGCTTGCCCATCTTTCCGGCGTTGTCGGTGGCGGACTTCATGGCGACCATGCGGGCGATGTGCTCGCTGACGACGGCGTCGTTGATGGCCTGCATGAGGGTGCTGCGGACGGCGGCGGGGAGGAGGGTGTTGAGGAGTTGCGCGGCCGGGGGGCTGAACTCGTACTCAACGGCGGCGGTGGGCTTTTCCGTCTTGTCGCTCGTCGGGGGCTGGAGCGGCAGGAGCTGCATGACCGTCGGCCGCTGGCGGCCGGCGGAGATGAACTTCATGTAGACGACGTGGACGGAGGCGATCTCGCCGCGGGTGAAGCGGTCGATGTAGGACTGGGCGATGCGCTCGACGTCGCGGAAGTCGGCCTTGTCGCCGATGGCGTGCTGCTTGGTCGTGGCGACCTGGTTGAACTTGAGGAAGTTCGCGCCCTTGCGGCCGGCGATCTCGATCTCGCCCTCGCGTGCGCCCGGGTGGGAGCGCAGGTGCGACATCGCCAGACGCATGATCGAGCCGTTGTACGGACCGGCCAGGCCGCGGTCGGAGGTGATGATGAGGGTGACGGGCTTGGGCGTGACGCCCGCGGGCGCGGGGGCGCCGGCGATGAGCGGATGGGAGACGTCGCTGCCGCCGGAGGCGAGGTTGCCGGCGATCTCGCGGACGAGCTCGAAGACGCCCTCGGTGTAGGGCTTGGTGGCCACGGCCTTCTGCTGGGCGCGGGCGAACTTGCTGGTGGCGATCATCTGCATCGTCTTGGTGATGCGGCGGATGTTGCCAACGGCCTTGATGCGCTTCTTGATCTCGCGGGTCTTGCCCATAGGGGCGGAAGGGTAGGGGCCGGGGGCGGGGGAGCCAAATTGCGGGGGAATGGGGGGAAAGGAGGGCGGGGGAGCGGGGGAGCTGGGGAAGAGGAGAGCAGGAGAACAGGAGGGCGGGAGCGTGGAAGGCACGACGGGCCGGACCTGTGGGGGGCGGGCGGCTGGGGGGATCGTGTGCCTTGGGGGACAGGACGCGGCGGTCTCGCGGCCGCGCGCGGTTCGAGCCCGGCGACCCGTGTCGGAGGGCAGGAAGGTGCGGATCGCGCGGCGGCGCGTGGCCACTTCGCCCGCGCTTGGCACGGGTCGCGGGGCTTGGATTGTGAACGGTGCGGCCTTGATGGGCGTGCGCTGGGGGCGAGTGCGGGTCGCCAACCGTTATTCCCGCGACGCGTGGCACGTGCGTGGAGCACCGATTCGCAGAGCCGAATCGGTGGCACGGGTGACAGTGGGTCTATGGCGCGCGGGCGAGACCGGCGGCTTGGAGGATGTTGGAGGTTGAGCGGAGGAGGTGTTTGGTGGGGCGGCCACGGGAGGAGATGGGGGTGAGCGGGGAGAGGAAGGAGGCCGCCGCGTCGAGATGGAGTGGGAGGTTTGCGGGGATGGCGGCGGGGTTGGGTGTTGTGGGCTCGCGGTTGGTGCGGGGCGGGTTGGGTTCGGCGGGCTTTGGTGCGGGGGGGGGCGTGGTGGTGGGTGTGTGGTTGTGGGTGCGCGGCGTGGTTGCCACGGGCAGGATGCCCGTGGTACTTACGGCGGTGGGGCCGATGGGCTTGAAGCGAGCGAGGAGGATGAGGGAGGATGCGGCGCGGCGGATGGATTCGGCGGCGCGGATGGTGGTGCGCTCGGCGGTGAGGTCTGGGGCGGCGTCGGGGGTGTTGGAGGTGGCGGCGCTGCGCTGGCGGCGGGTTTCTTCGGAGGGGAAGGCCGCGGCGTTCAGGGCGGGGCTGGTGAGGATCTGTTCGAGCGCGGCGACTGCGCGAGAGAGTTGGAGGGTGGCGACGAAGCGGATGTGCCAGGCCGCGGCGGACTCGATGGAGGCGACGCGCTCGCGGATGGCGGGGCGGGCGAGCCAGAGGGTGAACTGCTCGATGGAAGTGGCCGCGAGGGCGGCGAGTGAGGCGAGGGAGTGGTGCTCGCTGGCGAGGGCATCGAGGAATTGGGCCTCGAGGGCGGGCGCGGGGTTGAAGGGTGGTTGGGTGGACACTCTGGGAGAGTGTACGGATTGTTTTCGGGTTGTCAATAGGGTTTTGATAGGATGTTTCAAAGGAGCATGACGTGGTTCGTAAGTGGTTGTGGCGATTGAAGATGTGCGCGGTAGAAGCACTTCCCGGCCGTAGGCTGGAGATATGGCAAGGACTTGTGACTCGGGGCGCCCGATCGTCGGCTCGCGGGCAGCCACCGCTTCGCGTCAGTTGTAGGGAACGCACCATCGCCGCGCCCACCACAGAACCGTGCCGGTGCTTTCATCCACCAGCACACCAGCCCAGGTCTCATCGACGCCCGCGGAGAGAGATCGATGGTGGAGCACAAAGGGCTGCATCGATTCGGATGGGCCGTGGTTCGCATCGGACCTTTGGAGAAGCGAATCGAAGCCGGGCCCTTGGTAGAAATCCGGGCCGACTTTCGGCGACTTGACCGACGCACTCCGCTCGCGGGCATCCTGGGCGATCCGAGCGGCGTCTTCAAGGGGCAGCCGGCAACGCAGGTACACCTCGGCCGCATTGCTTCGCCGGGACACCCGAGCCCATATGTGAGCATCCAGCGATTGACTCGGGACGACCGGTGGCAGGACGCCGATCGCGTCGGGGCCAACGCGATCGCCGACGCGTCGCCGCATTTCTTCGTAGCGGGAAACGCTTTGCACCGGACGTGCTTCGCGCAATCTAATGACGATCAACGCCAGCAGCAGCGCCGTTACCGCCGCGCCGCCCCACGTGATCATCGCGCGGACTCTGGGGCGGCGCTTCATGGGGCGATCAGCATACTCCGGGCGGGAGGGATGGGGTAAGGAGATGTTGATGGCCTTCAGCCTGAGGTAGTGAAAGGCAAGGGCTGCGGCATTCGCACAGCCTGGGTCGTCGTGACCTTGCCAGTTCCTTGGGCCAAAGATTGCTCGCCGTGATCGTTACGGGTTGTTGGTTGGGGGCACCCGGCGATCTGCAGATGCCGGGGGCTATCGCCCCCCGGCACCCCCAATCCGAGCCAAAGGCACGATCCCCGCGCGAACGGGTGCGGCGATCATCTCCTGTCGATCCTACTTGCCCGGCTTCCCCTTCGAAAGCGCCTCTTCGACCCGTTTGGAAAGCGTCTGCTTCGGAGGCGACTTTTCGAAAAGCCAAGAACTCTCGCCCGTCTTGGCCCAACCACCGTGTTCTTCGCGGGACTGACCCGCGTCGAGCGCGGTAAGCACCAGGCACGCGCGGAGAGTGGGCGAATCATGGAGCTTGAAGGCCTCATCCGCCGCTTCACGCGCTTCCTTGTCGCGACCAGCGGCGAGAAGTGCCGCGTAGATGATGCCTACGGACTGAGCGCATCGGAGTTCGATCGGCCGGTAGGTTTGTGGCGACGCCTTGGAAACCGGCTGGGAAGCGTCGTTCAAGCCTTCGAGCACGTCCAGTCTCACCATCTGGCCACGAACTTGGGCGCTCGGGTCGCGGATGAGTTTTCCGGCGCGCTCCCACTGACCGCCGGAGCCCATCGTGGCAACGAGTTCCGGAAGTAGATGCTCGATCATCGTGGTGATGCGATTGTTGTCCTTGTACTTGTCCAGAAGCGCAAACGTACCCTCGACGTCGGGGGTGAACAACGTGATCTCCCGAGCAGCCTTTCCGGCGTTGTACCCGGCCTTGCTCGGGTCCGCGACAATCGCTATGAGTTCGTCTCTCAACGCACTCCAGCGCGCTCGAGTCGTTGGAAACTTGGACCCGAGCGTGGACGCTCGGTCCAGAACGCCGTACTGAATCATGTGGTACCCGCCGACGCGGTACAGCATTGGGATGTTCCGAATCCGATCGGTCGTCCCACCCCGCGCCTCATCGCGGTAGAACTGCTCCACCACCCACAGGTACTCGTCGGCAGCAGCCTCTTCGTCTCCGGCGATCTCCATTCGCCGAGCACAAACAATGTGTGGTGCCAGACGCAAGCTATCGTCCCGCGAGCCAGCTCTCTTCCGAGCGAACTCTCGCGGCACACTTCCGGCATCCACGTATTTCAGCCAGGCAAGCAGTTCAGCTCCGTCGTCGAAGTCGATGTCGTAGTCGACGACCTTTCCATCACGGAACACATACATGCCGTCCGGAGGATCGCTTCCGATGAGGCCGGCCAGTGACGGCAGGCGCTTCGCCTGAGCTCCTTCCGCCGTCGCGAGCCATACTCGGCCTTGCTCCCTTACCCAACGCTGTACACCCTCGTCCTTCCATGCTGCGAGGACCATCCGATCCGGGGTCCAACATGCCTTTGTGACCCTGAAGATCACAGTCGCATGGTCTGCTTCATGTTCCTTGATGGGGTCCGCGTCCTTTGGAACGAAAGGGATCGCTGGAAGCTCAGCAGTATGCAGGTAGCGATCCTGAAAGGCTTGTTCAGCAGGATTCAAAGGTGCTTGGGCGCGCGCGAGAACTGACGACATCAATACCGCGGCGATGATCGCGAATGTCCGTGGGATCATGCCAAGGGTACCCGAGTATTGGCCTTCCTGGCTTTCGCCGGGATGGGTGCGGGAAGGGGTGGAG
>CAYXUZ010000081.1:0-13183 GCA_964467705.1 uncultured Ardenticatenaceae bacterium
ACCGGCAATAATCTCCGCCAATTTATTCACCTTCCCCTTGCCCCAACAGCCCAACAGTTCCAGACATTCTCGCTGCGTCGCCAGCCCCGTGCCGCCGCCATATGTCGCCACAATCAGCGATGGGATGGTGATGGACAGGTACAAATCTTTCTCCGGCGTCAGGTCGGTGTAAATGATGCCTGCCGACGATTCGGAGACATTGGCCACATCCTGCCCGGTGGCGATGAACATGGCCGTGATGCCGTTGGCCGAGTGCAGGCCGTTGTTGTTGGCCCCAGACAAAATCGCGCCGACATTGGCAATGCCCGCGTGGAAAAACAGTTTTTCCGGCTCCACACGCATGTGTTGGATGAGAACATCGCGTTTGACCACACATTCAGCCGTGACTCGTTTGCCGCGCGTGTGCATCACATTCACCTGCGACGCCTTCTTGTCCGTCGCCAGGTTGGATTCCAAAAAGAAGTTCAAAATGCCAGGATATTGATCCAAAATCCAGCTACAGGCGGCAAACGTGGCCCGCCCCACCATGTTTTGCCCGGCCGCATCGCCAGTGGAATAGTTGAAGCGCAAATAGGCAAACTTGCTGGCAGTGTAAGGGTCAATGTACTGCAATTTAGCCACGCTGGAGGTGGCTTCTGCTTCTTCGGCGATTTTGGCGAAGTTGGCCTGCACCCAGTTAATAAATTCGCGTGCTTCGCGGGCATTGGCAAAGACAAAAACGGGGGCACGTTGCATCGAATCACCCACCACACTGCATGTGACGCCGCCGGACAAATTCAAGACCTTGATGCCCCGGTTGTAAGAAGCGACCAGTGTCCCCTCCGTTGTTGCCAACGGAATGAGAAAGTCACCCTGCGCGTGTTCGCCGTTGATGGTGATTGGCCCGGCAAAACCGATGGGTACCTGCGCCACGCCGGTAAAACTTTCGATGTTGCCCTGGGCGATATGGGGATCAAAGGAGTAGTGGGCCAGGTGTTCCAGCTTTTTGCCGGTGAATTCGCCCACAAATTTTTGCCGTTCGGCGATTATGTCCGGCGTGTAATCATCGGCCGGATGGCGCGGAATTTTGACGACGTTTTCTTCTTCCTCGCTGATGGCATCTTCCACTTTCAGCGTCAGTTTGCCAAAGGGATTGGCCGAAAAACGAACCTCGATGCTGTATTTGCCTTCAGGCAGCCGGTCTATGGCACAGATGACGTGCAGGACATGGCGCAGCGGAAAATCGAGTGGCTTTTCCGGCGTTAGTTCCTCCGGTTTGAGGGTTTGGCCGTCATCCAGCTCCAACGTCACGGCCGTGAGCGGTATTTCTTGTTTGCCAATGCTGACACCCTGTACGCCGGTGATTTGGGTATCACTAAGGCGGTTTTTAATGGCAAATCGAACGCCATGACGGTTATTTTTCAAACTGCCAAAGGTGTATAACTGTTTCAAGAGTAAACTGGGAATTGCAAAGGCCATCGTTTTCCTCCATAGGGTTTGAGATTAAGAGATTAGGAGATGGGGAGATTGGTAATCTCTCAATCTCCCAGTTTCCCAATCTCATCTTCTGCAAGATTTTAGCACAATCCCTTTTTTACCCAACGGCCGTCTCTGTTACAATCAAATAGACCTGACTGGCTTCAAAAACCTGTCAGGTCTTGAGTTCACATCTATGGCAATTTGGGCGATAATTCCGGTGAAATCATTGGCGGAGACCAAAAGCCGACTTGCGGCCGTTCTCTCCCCCACCGAACGTGCTTCTTTGACGCAGTTTCTCTTGCAGCGCACGCTGGATGTCTTGACCGCGTCCGGGGTTGTGGAGCAGGTGGTGGTGGTGAGCCGGGACACGGCCGTGCAGCAGCTAGCCACCACGCAAAATGCCCTGACGATGGCGGAACCGCCCGGCGCCGGATTGAACGGAGCTATTCAAGAAGGGGCGCGGCTGGCGGCACTCGCTCATGCAACCCGGCTGCTGGTGCTGCCTGCCGATCTGCCATTTTTAACGGCCGTTGATGTGCAAACAGTGGCAAACAATACACCGCAGTTGGCGATGGGCATTTGCCCAGACCGACATGAGCAGGGGACAAACGGTTTATTGCTGCCAGCGCAGGTGGATTTTCCGTTTCAATTTGGCGTGGGCAGTTTTCCGAAGCATGTGGCGGCGGGATACGGCCGTCTGACACCCTACATTGTCCGTACCCCTGGCTGGCAGTTTGATCTGGATACAGTTGAGGATTGGGCTATCTGTTCGCCGGGTCTGTTGGCGGGGGAATGGAACGCGGATTTTCGAGATTTTCGCGGATAGACAATGGATAAGCAATACACGAGCATCAGCAAATTTCTCAGTCTGGTGTTACGCCATCGGCCGGAAGTGATTGGGATCGAATTAGACGAGCAGGGATGGGTACCCATTGATCTGTTATTGGCGGCATGTGCGGCGCACGGCCGTCTCTTTTCTCGCGCTGATCTCGATTATGTGGTGGCAAACAATAACAAACAGCGTTTTGCCATCAGCCCTGATGGGCAGCGGATTCGGGCTAGCCAGGGACATTCGATTGCCGTCAAGTTGGGTTATGAACCGGCCGAGCCACCGGAACTGCTGTATCATGGCACGGCCGTACAAAATCTGCCCTCCATTCGCCACCAAGGGTTATTGAAAGGCAATCGCCATCATGTGCATCTGTCGGCGGACGAAGCGACGGCAACGGCCGTCGGCCAGCGACATGGCAAGCCCGTTGTCCTCACCGTTCGGGCTGGCGAAATGGTGCGGGCCGGATACCAATTTTTCCAATCTACCAACGGCGTCTGGCTGACGGAGACCGTTCCTTACCAGTTTGTTGAGGAGCCAACTCTATGACGGCCAACGCTCTCGGTTTACGCATCAAGCAGTTTACGGCCGAATACAAGCCCACCTGGCGTAGTTTGTTTTTGTTGCTGTTGGCGCTGTTGTGTCTGGGACTGTCTTATTTCTGGGCCTGGCTGTTAGTGGGAGTGGTGTTGGTCACGGCCGTGACCCTCTACCTACTCCGCGCCGACATCCGCCAAACGCCGAGGTCGGCAGAATTTGTGCTAACGCGCCAGCATAACGGCCAGATGACACTTTCCCAGCCCAGTCCGGTGACAGTGACGCTGGAAAACTTGACCGGGCAGGCGGTAGATGTGGAAGTTTGGGATGCCGTCCCGCTCTGGGTGACGGCGCTCAATGTACGCCGTTCACCCCATTGGTTGGCGACGCTCAAGCCACACGGCCGTGCCGAATTCCCGTATCAAATCCGCCCCATCAAACGCGGCGACCATGCTTTTGGTCATTTAACGCTGCGCTGGACGAGCGTGTGGGGCCTGTTTATGCGCCAGGCCGTTTATCCGGCGGCAACCCAGGTTAAGGTGTACCCCAATTTGTTGCAAATCCGGCAGTATGAACAGTTAGCGCGGCACGGCCGTCAGATGCAAATTGGGCTGCGACAGTCACAGCAATATGGCAGTGGCAGCGAATTTGAGCAGTTGCGGGAATACGTGCCTGATGATGACTACCGCCGCATCTCCTGGAAGGCGACGGCCCGGTATGGCAAACCGATTACGATGGATTACAGCCCGGAGCGCAGCCAGAATATCGTGCTGCTGGTGGATGTGGGGCGGCGGATGGGCACACGGCCGTTGGGCCTGGCCCGCACCACCCGTCTCGATCTGGTCATCAATGCCGTTCTCATGTTCAGCTATGTGGCTCTGAAACGAGGCGACCGGGTGGGGATGCTCACCTTCGCCGGGCAGATTCAGCAATACATCCCGCCCCGTTCCGGCAGCAACCAACTGCTGTTCCTGGTGGAAGGATTATACAATGTGCAGCCACAAGCCAGTGACCCGGACTACGGCCGTGCCTTCCACTACCTGCAAACGCAACGTCAACGCCGTTCCCTCATTGTGCTGCTCACCGATCCGACCCGTCAGGAAGCGGTGGAACTGCTCGCACCCCAGTTGGGTGCGTTTTACCCACACCATCTACCGCTGTGCATCACCCTCAGTGATCCCAATGTGCTGGCCGCCGCACAGCGTTCGCCTTATAGCATGGACGCCATTCAAGAACGTGCCCTGGCTGAGCAACTGTTAGATGAGCGACTGATGTGGCGCAGCTTGCTGGAAAAACGGGGCGTGATGACGATGGACATTCCCGCTTACCATCTCACCGCCGGTTTGTTGAACAAATACCTGGAGCTGAAAGAGCAGACCCGTCTGTAGGTGTCAATACGCGCCCTTGCCAAACAGGGCATGGGGAATTGTTTGCAGCAAAATACGAAGGTCTAGCCCTAATGACCAGTTTTCAATGTAATAGATGTCCAGCAGGCATAATTCATCAAAAGTCAGGTCAGAACGGCCGCTTACCTGCCACAACCCGGTGATGCCGCCAATGACCGAGAGACGCTGTTTATGCCACGTTTTATACACGCTCACCTCTTCTGGTAATGGTGGGCGCGGCCCCACCAGACTCATTTGCCCACGCAGCACATTATAAAGCTGCGGCAGTTCATCTAGACTGGTGCGGCGGATGAATCTACCCACGCGCGTCAGACGGGGATCGTCCTTTATTTTGAACAGCGGGCCATCTGCCTGATTAAAAGCTAACAGCGCCTCTTTTTGTTCTTCTGCCCCCACGACCATAGAGCGGAATTTGATCATGTAAAACGTCCGTCCGTCCTTACCAATGCGCCTTCCCGAATACAATACAGGGCCGGGGGAATCCAGTTTGATAGCCAGAGCAATAACGGCCGTCACAATTAAAGTCGGAATGGATAACAACAGAATAATACTCAAGTCCATCAGCCGCTTGGTAATTTGTTGACCCCGGCTGATGCCTGCTTCCCGTACCCGCAGCGTGGGGATACCGGCCATATTGATCATTTCTACCCGGTTCATGCTCAATTGCAGCAAGTCTGGCACCACTTGTGCCCGCACACCCCGCATCTGGCATGCTTGCAGCAGCCGGGCAATCTCCTGATGCTGCTCCCCTGGCAAGGCAATAAATACCGTGTGCAGTTGTGGTTCGTTTTGCAGTATCTGTTCCAGGTCATCAAAAACGCCCAGGTTGGGAATGCGCCCCAGACCAATGTTGTTTTCGCTACGGCCGTCGTGCAGATACCCCATTGCCCGAAAACCCAAATCTGGCCGCGCCAACAGGGTGCGAATCACCCCCCGCCCCACTTCACCCGAACCCAATACCAGCACCCGGTCCGCCAACTTGCCTTGTTGGTAAAACAGCGACAACAGCCAACGCCGCAGCAATCGCGCCAGACTGATCAGTGCCACAATCACCACAAACGCCCAAAAGAATAACAGCCGAGAAAAAGGTGTGGGCTGTACAAAGAAAGTCAGCACCACCATCAGCCCAATCCCGGCGGCGGTGGCATAGAGCACCCGCGCCGCCTCATCCAGCCACGCTTCTCCCCGTCGTCGCTGCCATACTCCCATTTGTGAATAGGTCAGGACCAATAATAAGACCAGCGCTGCTTGTTGCCCCAGATAATCGGTATAGGGTTCAAAAAATGAAATGGAGCGGAACCACTGCCACTGGTAGCGAATGAGGTAAGCCAGGGCAAACCCCACATTCAGGAGGAACACATCACTGGCAATGGTGATGAACCGAATCTTCCTTTTACTCATCCTTCTTCCACGTCACCGGTATTAGCGGCGGCCAAACGATAGGTAGCCGCTGTCTCCCGCCCGGCGCGTTCCCATGAAAATTGGGCGGCGTGAGCCAACCCTAGCGCCCGCATTTTAGCGGATAACTGGGAATCGTGACATACGGCCGTTACCCTTTCCGCCAGCCCCACTGCATCCATTGGCTCAAACAACAGCCCCGCTTCGCCCACCGCTTCTGGCAGTGAAGAACTGTTGGCCGCAACGACCGGCGTACCGCAGGCCATAGCCTCCAATGCTGGCATGCCAAACCCTTCATATACTGAGGGTAATATCAGAAGTGTAGCGGCGTTGTACCACAGTGGAAGGACGTCATCTGGCACGTAACCAGGAAAATGGACCCGTTCGGCCAATCCCAATTTCTGCACGCGGGCAAAAATCTCGTTATAAAACCACCCCTTACCGCCAATAAGAACCAGATGCAGGTCAGGTTCATTCAACCGGGCAAACGCTTCTAACAACGTGAGGATGTTTTTGCGCGGTTGCAGAGTGCCCACATGGAGTAGGTAACGGCCGTACCTCTTTTCTTGCCTGAACTTCTGCACTACCTCTGCGGGGTATGGCCGATACATCTCGTCCACCCCGGGGTAGACCACATCAATCTGTGCCAACGGCACACCCAACAAGCGATGGATATCTTGCCGTCCCGATTCGGAAATGGCAATCACCCGTCGCGCCCGGTGGCAGGAGCGGCGCGTCTGGCTGGCGAGGTACCATTGTTGGCTCGCCGGAAAACTTTCTGGAAAATGCAAAAAACTCAGATCATAGACCGTAATAACTGTTGGAAAAGAGGAAAACAAGGGGCTGACAAATGCTGTACTGTGCAGCAAGTCCACCCGATGCTGTCGTGCTTGCCAGGGCCACATGGTTTGTTCCCAGGCAATACGCGCAGCGCGTTTTTCAGTGGGCCAGCTAGTGGACACGGCCGTCATGCCCTCTCGTTGCCAGAACTCCGCCCCATGCCGGGTAAATACCACATATTCTATCCCTTCATTCACCGGCAGATGACGCAGTACCTGGGCCACATATTGGTGAATCCCTGCCCGGCGATACCCGGCTTCCCCAGAAAGCAAATGAGCATTGATCCCCACCCGGATTTGCATTTCACCGTGTTTCTTACAGATCTGTTCCGTCTTCAACATAGCGGGAGGATTATAACCAAAGCAGTCGGGTGGCGGGATACCCTTCTCTTGACGCTCATAGTCGCCTATGGTAGACTGCGTTATGTTTACTCATGTTTGACATAACAATGATTTACCGAGGCAGTTGGTTTTATTTCCCCATAGCAAAAGTAATTACCGACCGCCTCGCCCTTTTATGAGGAGAATTCTATGAATCATTTAGCCATTTACCGGAAAGCCGTCATGGTCTGTTTTCTGGTATTAGCCTTCTTTTTGGCGGGTTGTGAAATGCCCATTCCCACAGATCAGCTTCCCCCCACCCTGACGCCCGCTCCCACCATGAGCCTCCCCCTGGTTTCGCCCACCCCGCCGCCTACGGTAGACCCATTGGCCCCAACAGTGGATCCATTAGCCCCCACGGCCGACCCGCTAGCGCCAACCCCTGAACCTGGCGGGCAGAGTGGTACTGAAGCAACGGCCGTGCCACCCCAACCAACCGCCTCAACCGGCACAGGCGGCCAGACGATTCATGTGGTCGCCCCTGGTGATACCCTGTTCAGCATCAGCCAGCGTTATGGCGTCTCCCAAGAAGCCATTATCGCCGCTAATGGCCTGTCTAACCCCAATGCCCTGGTTGTCGGACAACAGCTGATCATTCCCGCCCCAGGCACCACACCGGCCACACCTGTCCCGCCGACCGGTACGGAGCAAGTCTACACCGTCCGGCCGGGCGACAATCTTTTCCGTATTGGGTTGGCTTATGGCTGCACTGTAGACCAGTTGTCCGCCTATAACAACATCCCTTACCCCTACACCATTTTTGTCGGCGACCAGATTCGTATTCCGCCCGACTGCTAAAGCGGTAATTGAGTAATTGGGTTATGACCCAATTACTCAATTACCCAATTACTCAATTACCTTCATGCCCCCCTCTTCTTCCCAAATTATCTGGCGTGGTGACTCCTGGTATCTGCGGGAGGATACGCGATTGCTGCCGGATGGCACGGCCGTCACCCGCGGCATTGTCGTGCATCCTGGTTCGGTGGTATTGGTTCCGCTACGGCCGTCGCCCGACGGCCCCGAAATCCTCATGCTGCGCCAGTACCGGCAAACCTTGGGCCAGACCATTCTGGAACTGCCTGCCGGCACGCGCCATTGGGACGAACCCTGGCTGGAGTGCGCTCAACGGGAACTGCGTGAAGAGACGGGCTACCGCGCCGATACATTCACTTCTCTGGGTGAAGTTTGGCCCGCCCCCGGCCTGACGGACGAAGTAATGCACATTTTCCTGGCCCAAGAATTGACGGCCGACCCCCTGCCCGGCGATGTAGACGAAACTATCGAAGTGACCCCTATGTGGCTGGCGGAGGTGGTGGCGATGGCTCAAGACGGCCGTCTGCAAGATGCCAAAAGTGTGGTGGCGATGTGGCGCACGGCCGTTTACCTTCAGCAACATTGATCCGCTAAGAACGCAAATATGCGCGAAGATCAGCATGAAAGAACTCTCTCATAAATTACAGGCTTTACCTCCCTCAATGACGCTGGCGGTGAATGACAAGGCCAAAGCAATGCAGGCGGCCGGGCTGGACGTGATCGCCCTGGCCGGCGGCGACCCGGACTTTGGCACGCCAGAACATATCATCCAGGCGACGATTGAGGCACTACGCGACGGCCACACCCATTACCCTGCGCCGATGGTGGGCATTCCGCAAGCATTGGCAGCGGTGGCGGCCAAGATGGAGCGGGAGAATGGCGTACAGGTGCCCGACCCGCGCCACCAGATCATCCTGACGCCGGGTGGCAAGTGGGGGTTGTTCCTGGCGCTGGCGGCTGTGCTCAATCCCGGTGATGAGGTGTTGATTTTAGAGCCGCATTGGGTGTCCTACCCGGCGATGGTGACGCTGGCGGGGGGCACGGCCGTGCCCATCAGCCTGCCCAGTGAGGACAATTTCCGCGTGACGGCCGAACAGTTGCGCGCCAGATTGTCGCCGCGTACCAAAGCGATCATGGTCAACAACCCGTGTAACCCCACCGGGCGGGTTCTCACCAAAGAGGAGCTAGAGGACATTGCCGCCGTGGCTCTGGAAGCCGACCTGTATGTGATTGCCGATGAAATATATGAGAAGTTGGTGTTTGACGGCCGTGTCCACCGCTCCATCGCTGCCCTGCCCCACATGGCCGAACGCACCCTCACCGTCGGCGGCCTGACCAAATCCTACGCCATGACCGGCTGGCGCATGGGCTGGCTGGTAGCCGCGCCGGAGATCATCCGCCTGGCCACACGTATGAACGGGCAGACCGTCTCCTGCGCCGCCACCTTCACCATGTACGCCTGCATCGCCGCCCTGAACGGCCCCCAAGACAACATCGCCGCCATGTGCGCCTCATACCAGCAGCGGCGCGATTTTATGGTCAAAGCATTAAACGAAATTGAGGGCATCGAATGTCGCTCGATAGAAGGGGCGTTTTACCTCTTCCCCCGTTTCACCCACACCACGCGCAACAGCCTGGAACTGGCCGATGCCCTGCTGGAAAAAGCGCAGATCGCCAGTGTACCGGGCATTGCCTTCGGCCGTAGTGGTGAAGGCCATCTCCGCTTTGCCATCTCCACTGCCCTCAGCGACCTGGAACGCGCTGTTGAACGTCTGGCAAAGGTCGCTCACCAGCTTTAGAGTGGAATACAGCCGTCACCTCTCATAGTCAGGGTGCATCTCAGTCATACAATCAGGGCAAATGCCGTGGCTGAGGACGGCATCGGAATGGTTGCGGATGTAAGTCTCCACCGTGTGCCAGGAGCCATCATCATCCCGTATTTTTTTGCAGTTGGCGCAAATGGGCAGCAGGCCGCTGAGGGTCTTGATGCTGTTGAGTGCGTCTTGTAGGTTTTCATTCTGGGCTTGCAGCTCCCGATTTTTCTGCGCCAGTTCTTTCTGTAATTTACCAATCGTGAGGTGGGTGTGTACACGGGATAACGTCTCTTCCGTCTGGAAGGGTTTGGTTATGTAATCCACGCCGCCGACGGCAAAAGCCCGCACGATGTCCATTTGCTCATGCAAGGCGCTGATGAAGATGACGGGGATGTGGCGGGTGGTCTCGTCTGCTTTGAGCTGCTGGCATACCTGGTAGCCGTCCAGTTCGGGCATGAGAATGTCCAGCAAAATGAGGTCGGGTGGGGCAATTTGGGCGGCGGTGAGGGCCATACGGCCGTTAGACACCGGCCGCACTTTGTATCCCCGTTCCACCAACAGCCGCACCAACAACCGCAAATTTTCCCGTATATCATCCACCACCAGAATTTCTGATCCGGCATGAATGGCCCGTGATTTGCTGACAATTTCATTCATTACGTTTCTCTGCCCTAACTTTTCCGGCGGAATAACGACATTATAAGGGATATGAGGGGGAACGAAAAATGATGCACGGGCTACGGCCGTGACTTATAATCGGTTATCGGTTTACTGATCACCGTTCACCGATTACCGATTACCGCCTACAGGAGGTTTGCGTGTTTACTGGTTTGCTAAAAACGATGCGGCCGCGCCAATGGCCGAAAAATGGGTTTGTTTTTGTCGCCCTTTTTTTTGATGAAAAACTGTTAGACCCGGTGTATCTGGGGCGCACTATAGCGGCATTTATCCTGCTTTGCCTCATGTCCAGCGCAGTGTATCTGATGAATGACCTGGGCGATATGGAAAGTGACCGGCAGCATCCTACCAAACGGCTACGGCCGTTGCCCGCCGGTCAACTCAGCCCCACGGTGGCGGCGGTCGCGGCCGTGCTGTTTGCCGTCGGCAGCCTCATCGCCGGCTATTTTCTCTCGCCCGTATTTGCCCTCATCCTGCTCACCTATCTCCTCAGCCAGGTCGCCTATACTTTCTGGCTGAAAAACGTGGTGCTGTTTGATGTGATGATCGTCGCCCTCGGTTTTGTCTTGCGCATCGCCTCCGGGGTAGCTGTCATTGAAGTGGAGCGTTTTTCGCCCTGGCTCTACCTCTTTGGCGGTTTTCTGGCGCTCTTTTTGGTGCTGGGCAAACGGCGGCATGAACTGGTGTTGCTGGGAGACGATGCCGACAAACACCGCAAAATCTTGCAAGAATACAATCTAGATTTGATTGACCGCATGTTGGGATTGGTCACAACCAGCGTCCTGGTCTTTTACAGCCTCTACACATTCCTGGCTGAAGGGCTGCCCACCAACCACACCATGATGCTCACCATCCCCTTCCTCATGTACGGCATCTTCCGTTACATGTACCTGATTCACGTGCGCCACGAAGGCGGCGCGCCCGAAGAAATCGCCCTGCGCGACCGGCCGTTGCAGGTGACGATTGCTTTATTTGCGTTGACCGTTTTTGTGGTGATTTATATTTTTTAGTGATACGTGATGCGTGAAAGGGTCACGCATCACGCATCACGCATCTCTATGGCTACTGCCCCCGGCAAAATCATCCTCTTTGGCGAACATGCGGTGGTCTACGGCCGTCCCGCCATCGCCATCCCCCTGTCACAGTTACGGGCCACGGCCGTCGTCGCCCCCGCCACCCAACCCGGCATCCGTCTGATCGCCCCCGACCTGGGCCAGGATGTGCTATTAAGTGACGCGCCGCCGGATGATCCCATTGCGGCCGTGATTCGGGAAGTGCAAACGGCCGTACACCTGCCCACCTTGCCCGACATGACCATCACCGTTAGCAGCCAGATCCCCATTGCCAGTGGCCTGGGCAGCGGCGCGGCCATTACCGCCGCCGTCGTCCGCGCCCTGGCCGAATTTTTGGGCGTGGCCCACTTAGCCACGCCGGAATGGGTTTCCGCGCTCACCTACGAAGTGGAAAAAATCCATCATGGCACACCCAGCGGCATTGACAACACCGTTGTCGCCTACGAAATGCCCGTCTACTTTGTGCGCCAGCAGCCGCACAATCACATCGAGCCGTTCACCGTCGCCCGCCCCATTCACCTGCTGGTGGCCGATACCGGCGTGCGCAGCAGCACCAAAATCGCCGTCGGTGATGTGCGCCACCACTGGCAGGAAAACCAGGCGAAGTTTGAAGCGTTGTTTGATGGCTGCGGCCGTATCGCCGCCGTCGCCCGCACCGCTATTGAAACAGGCGATGTAGCCGCCCTGGGGCCGCTGATGGTGGAAAATCATGCCTTGCTGCAAGAAATGACTGTTTCTTCGCCCGAACTCGACTGCCTGGTAACGGCCGCTATGCAAGCCAGGGCATCAGGCGCTAAACTGAGCGGCGCCGGCCGGGGCGGGAACATGATCGCCCTGGTAACGCCGGAAACGGCCACGGCCGTGCGCCAATCCCTCCTCACCGCCGGGGCGAAAAACGTGCTGGCTACCACCCTGGTATGACCCACAAGCGTGGCTTGTGATACAATTTGGCGAGGAGATTGGAGATTAGGAGATTGAGAGACTGGGAGATTAGCGACTATAATCTCTCAATCTCCCAGTCTCCTAATCTCAATAAAAGTTATGACCGTACAACACGAGACTTACGGAACAATAGATATTTCCACAACGGCCGTGTCCACCATTGCCAACCAGGCCATCAACCAGTGCTACGGGGTGGTCGGTATGGCCGAGAAAAATGTGGCTACCGGTATCGCCAAACTGCTCTCCCGTGACAACCGCCGGGGGATTGACATCACCTACCGCGATGGCGGTGTGGTCATTGACGTGTACGTCATCGTCGAATATGGCGTGCGCATCAAAACCGTCGCCGAAAGCATCCAACACACCGTCAAATTTCACCTGGAAAAAGCCCTCAGCCTGCCCGTACATGAGGTGAATGTGTATGTGCAGGGGCTGAGGTTGAGTAGAGAAGAACAGTAATCGGTAATCGGTGAACGGTAATCGGTAAACCAGACTGATTACCGTTCACCGATTACTAAATAACTGACCATCATGCCAACTGCTTTACGAACTGGCCCTTATCGCATCTACTTTTATTCTTATGACTGTAGCGAACCACGTCATATGCATGTTGATCGGGAAAAGTGGAGTGCGAAATTTTGGCTCGATCCTGATGTCGCTTTAGAGGAAAATCACGGTTATAACCGCAAAGAGTTACGGGATATTGAGCGCATATTGCGTGACAATCTGGAGAGTTTGAGAAATGAATGGGATGCCTTCTGCACTGGTTTTACTGGTTAGAATTGTGAATGTGACGGTCAGTGATGATTCCTTATCCGTTGATCTCGAAGACGGCCGTAGCGTAACCGTGCCCATCGGCTGGTATCCCCGGCTGGCCTATGCCTCCCCTGCTGAGCGTGCCCATTTTGAAATTGGCGGCGCCGGTTATGGTATCCATTGGCCTGATCTTGACGAAGACATTGGGGTGGAAGGCCTGTTGATCGGCAAAAAATCAACCGAAAACCCCGCTTCATTT
>CAYXUZ010000081.1:13193-16514 GCA_964467705.1 uncultured Ardenticatenaceae bacterium
GCAACAGCGCAATAAAAATTGATAACCGATAACCGGTAACCAATTACCGATTACCCTTCATAGAGAGAGGAAGAAAACCCACGTGACCCAACCCACAACGGCCGAGATGGCGGCCGTGCCCGAAAAATGGCTGCATTGTAACGGCCAACAATACAAAAAAATGGCGCGCGCCGGCCTGCTCTGGCTGGAACAAAATCACCAACACGTCAATTCGCTCAATGTCTTCCCTGTGCCTGACGGCGACACGGGCACGAATATGCTGCTGACCATGCGCTCGGCTTACGGCCGTGTTCAGGACAGGGACGATACACACGTGGGCAAGATGGCCGATGCCCTGGCCCAGGGGGCACTCATGGGGGCACGTGGCAACTCCGGCGTCATCCTCAGCCAGATCTGGCGTGGCCTGGCGCGCGGACTGAAAGACAAAGAAACGTTCGATGCCCTTGACCTGGCTGCCGCCCTGCAAACAGCCGCCGATACCGCTTATGGTGGCGTCATGCGTCCGGTTGAGGGCACCATTCTCACCGTCATCCGCGAAGGGGCCGAAGAAGCAAACGACGCCGCCACCAAAAGTCTTGATTTGCGCTTTTTGCTGGAACGCACATTGGGGCGTTGCAAACAGGCGCTCGACCGCACCCCTGACCTGCTGCCCATCCTCAAGCAAGCCGGGGTGGTGGATTCCGGTGGGCAAGGGTTGGTGTACGTGCTGGAAGGGATGCTGAAGTATGTAAACGGGGAGATTGGGAGATTGGGAGACTGGGAGAGTGGCGTAGCTGTATCAATCTCTGCTCACATCATCACCGCCCAAGAGCTGGCAATGCCCGAAAGCGGCCATCTGGAAAACCCCTACGACGTGCAATTTATCCTTATGGGGCGCAATCTGAACGTGGCCGAAGTGCGCGCCCGGATTGACGCGATGGGCGACTCCACCGTCGTTGTCGGCGACGAAAACACCATCAAAGTTCACATTCACGTCAAAGACCCCGGCGAACCCATCTCCTACGGCATCAGCCTGGGCCACATTACGGATGTGGTGGTGGAAAACATGCAAATGCAGATGGAAGAGATTGTGCTTGGCGGTCTGCCGCCCGGTGGTGGGCAAACGGCAGGCCAACCGGCCCAACCACCTGCACCAACCATCGAACCAGGACAAATTGGCGTGGTGGCGGTAGCGGCAGGCAGCGGGCTGGCAAACATTTTTCGCAGTCTGGGTGCGGCCTTTGTGGTCAATGGCGGCCAGACCAACAACCCCAGCACGGAAGAGATTTTCCAGGCGATTCAAGATGTGCCCACCGACAAAATCATCATCCTGCCCAACAATAAAAACATCATCCTGGCTGCCGAAGCAGCGCGGGATTTGAGTCCGAAGGAGGTGGCGGTCGCGCCCACGCTGACCGCGCCACAGGGTTTCAGTGCCATGCTGGCTTATGACCCGGACGGTGATTTGCAGGCCACGGCCGTAGCCATGACCACCTGCGCCCGTGAAGTGGCTACCGGCGAAATTACCCGCGCCACCCGTTCGGTGAACCTGGACGGGATTGCCGTACAGGATGGGCAGATGATTGGGCTGGTGAACGGCCGTCTCTGTGCCTCAGGTGCGGAAATCACCCAGGTTCTTCACGATGTGCTGCAAAAAATGGAACTGGACGACCGGGAACTGCTCTCGCTTTATTACGGTGCGGACGTGACGGCCGCCGACGCCGCCATCATCGCCGCCCACATCGAGGAGAGCTACCCGGACATCGAAGTCGAAATCCTGCCCGGCGGCCAACCGCATTATTACTATATTTTAGGAGCGGAGTAATATCAAAGATTGCGCAGATTACACCGATTGTTCGTTATCTGCGAAATCTGCGTAATCTTTGATCTTTTATTTCATGATCAAAATCGTCACCGACAGCGCCATGGACGTCCCCCCGGACATTGTAGAAAAGTACGGCCTCACCGTTGTGCCAGTTTATGTCAACATCGGCGAAAAAGGATACCTGGAAGGGGTAGAGCTTTCCCGACAGGAGTTTTACGACAACCTGGAAAAGTACGAACCGTATCCCACGACGGCCGCCCCCTCGCCGGGCACCTTTGCCGAAGTGTATGAGCGGCTGACGCAGCAGGGGGCCACGCAAATCCTCTCCATCCATCTGGCCTCTGCCCTCAGCGCCACGTATGACAATGCCAGGATGGGCGCCGATGCGGCCGAGAACGTCTGCCCGGTGCATGTGTTTGACTCGCAGCAGATTACATTGGGGGGCGGGTTGTTGGTGATGACGGCCGTAGAGAGCCATGCCGCCGGTAAATCCCTGCCCGAAATCGTGCAAATCCTGAACGAACGTACCCCGCGCACCCGCGTTTTTGGCATGATTGACACCATGGAATCACTGCGGCGCGGCGGTCGCGTCAGTTGGGCGCAGTTTGGCATTGGCACGCTGCTGCAAATCAAGCCGGTGATGATGATCAGCGCGGGTGAAATCAACGTCATCGCCCGTGTGCGCACCCGCAAAAAGGCGTTGCCGGAGATGCTGCGGTTGGTAGAGGAATTTGGCCCGTTTGAGCGTATTGCCATTTTGCACGTCCATGCCCCGGAAGCGGCCGTCGAACTGCAACAACAATCCGCCCATCTTTTCCCGGCCGGTGAACCGCCCCTCATCGCCGAAGTCACCCCGGCCATTGGCACGCATTTGGGGCTGGGTGCAGTCGGCTTTGCGGCGATTGCGGCCAGATAAGGAATGGAGACAGGCTAAAAGTGTCATTCCGAGAGCCTGTGCTGAAGTCTGCCGAAGTATCTTCCGAGGAATCCCGTTGAGTTAGTTCTAAAGGATTCCTCACTCCGAAGACTTCGTTCGGAATGACACTGGACTGAATTTCAAGCACCTTATGGTCAGTAACGTATTTCTTCGAGATGTGAGAGTAGATGACCTACCCATTTTTTATGAGCAGCAGCTTGAGCCGGAAGCGACGGCGATGGCGGCATTCCCGGCGCGGGAACGGGCGGAGTTTATGGCCCATTGGCAAAATAATGTCTTGAGCAATGAGCGCGTCATCAAAAAGACCATTCTGTTTGATGGGCAGGTGGCCGGTAACATTGTCAGCTTTGAGCAATTTGGCGAACGGGAAGTGGGGTACTGGCTGGGTAAGGAGTTTTGGGGAAAGGGCATTGCCAGCCGGGCGGTGGCGGAATTTGTGAAGATGGAGAGGATACGGCCACTCTACGCCCACGTCGCCCGCCACAATATCGCCTCCCGCCGGGTGCTGGAAAAGTGCGGTTTTGTGGAAGCGGGTCTGGTGCTGGGCTTTTTAGACGAGGACGGCGTAGATGATACGCAA
>CAYXUZ010000081.1:16524-27451 GCA_964467705.1 uncultured Ardenticatenaceae bacterium
ATGATTATGGAGTTGGTGTGAGAAGTGGGGGAACGGCCGTGCCAGTAGCGTTCTTCCCTTTCCAAAGTTACACTAAAGGGGAGAAATACAAATGTGACCAAAAGAAGGCTAGAGCTTAAATTTCATGTCTCGATCATTTAATCGTTTACAACGAGTTTTAGATTTAGAAGCAAAACAGGGGTACAAAAACACGGCCGTCGTCGGCGGTATTCGTCAGTTTGCCACCTTTTGGGTGGGGCAGGCGCGCGAAGATGCCGGCGATGAACTGGACGCGGCCCTGGTGGAACAGATTGCCGATGTATTGGCCGGGTATGACCGGCTGCCCGGCCCCGAAGCCCGCGCCAAAGCCATCACCGACCTGACCGCGCAGCTACAACGCCGCGACGAGCGGGTGGGCAAAACCGGTGACAAAGGACAACCGACAAAGGACGAAAAACGCCCCCAAACCGATAACCGGAAACCGAAATCGGAAATCCGAAGCCCGAAGCCCGAAGCCAGACCACCAATTACCGATAACCGATTATCGATTACCGAACCAGAACCCGACGAGCCGCCATCGTCAGAACCGGAAGAAGCGCCCCGTCCCAAACGCGCCTTCAAACAGGTGGAGCCAGACCCCGAAGGATTGTCCCAACCTGTCACCGCGCTCAAAGGGGTTGGCCCCAAATTGGCCGAGCAGTTGGGCAAACTGGGCGTGGCGACCATCTGGGAACTGCTCTACACCTTCCCCCGCCGCT
Organism: uncultured Ardenticatenaceae bacterium; assembly: GCA_964467705.1. GTDB lineage: Bacteria > Chloroflexota > Anaerolineae > Promineifilales > Promineifilaceae > CAADGU01. The sequence continues at coordinate 17,262 of CAYXUZ010000081.1, forward strand.
ATGATGATTACACCCTGATGAAGCCGATCAACCGGCTGCAATATGGCGAGGCTGTGACGGTCATTGGCACCATCTGGGAAACCCGCGCCCGCCGCACCAACAACCGGGTCATCGTGCAAAGCACCATCAGCGACGGCACGGGTAACATTCAGGCCACCTGGTTTAACCAGCCCTGGCTGACGGAATCGCTCAAAGCAGGCACACAAATCGTCCTTAGCGGCACGGTAGACCAGTTTTTGGGGCGGCTGGTGTTTAGCTCGCCCGATTGGGAACTGCTGGAACTGGACCCGCTGAAGACGCGGCGGATTGTGCCCGTCTACCCGCTGACTAAAGGGCTGAACGGCAACAAGATGCGCGAGATTATGCGCACGGCCGTAGACCATTGGGCGCCGCGTGTCCCCGATCCTCTGCCGACCGGGGTACGCCAGCGGCAAAACCTGGATTTGTTGCCGGTGGCGTTGGCGCAGACCCATTTTCCAGACAGCCAACAAGAACTGCACAACGGCCGTCGCCGCCTCATTTTTGACGAACTATTCCTGCTGCAACTGGGCATGGCGGGCAGCCGCCGTGAATGGCAGTCGCAGCCGGGCATCAAAATTGAACCAAATGGAGCCCTGTTGGCCCGTTTCCAGGAAATCCTGCCCTTTGCCCTCACCGGAGCGCAGCAGCGGGTGATCGGCGAAATTACCGCCGACATGGCTGCCGGTGTGCCCATGAACCGGCTGTTGCAAGGGGATGTGGGTGCGGGCAAAACGGTGGTGGCGGCGGCGGCAATGCTCACGGCCGTGAGTGCCAACCATCAGGCCGCCCTCATGGCCCCCACCGAAATCCTGGCCGAACAACATTACCAGGGCTTGAGCCGCTTACTCACCCCCTTGGGGATTACCACCGGCCTGCTGACCGGCAGCACCCCTGGCACCGCCCGCGAACAAATTCTCAACGGGCTGGCCGATGGTTCTATCCATGTGGCGATTGGCACCCATGCCCTGATTCAAGAGCAGGTGCAGTTTCACAGTCTGGCGCTGGCGGTGATTGACGAGCAGCACCGCTTTGGCGTGGATCAGCGGCAGGCATTACGCGACAAAGGCAGCAACCAGGGCGAAAAGTACAATCCACACTTGCTGTCTATGTCGGCCACGCCCATCCCCCGCACGCTGGCACTGTCGCTTTATGGCGATCTGGACGTTTCCATCCTGGACGAGATGCCGCCAGGCCGCCAGGAGATCAAGACGCGCTGGCTGCCGGGGCGTGACCGGGAACGGGCTTACGCTTTCATCCGCAAGGAGGTGAAGGCGGGGCGGCAGGCATTTGTCATCTACCCACTGGTGGAGGAGTCGGACAAGCTGGATGCACCGGCGGCCGTAGACGACCACAAGCGGCTGGATGAGCAGGTGTTCCCGGATTTAAGGGTGGGGTTGGTGCACGGCCGTCTCCCCGCCGCCGACAAAGAAGCAGTGATGCACGCCTTCAAAGAGGGCGAACTGGACATCCTGGTTTCCACCTCGGTCATCGAAGTGGGGGTAGATGTGCCCAACGCTACCGTGATGCTCATTGAAGGAGCCAACCGCTTTGGGCTGGCGCAGTTGCACCAGTTTCGCGGCCGGGTGGGGCGCGGCGAATACCAATCCTACTGCCTGCTCATCGCCGAAAACGAATCCAACGGGGCGGGCGAACGGCTGGCGGCGCTGGAACAGAGCAACGACGGTTTTGTGCTGGCGGAGAAGGATCTGGAACTGCGCGGGCCGGGTGAATTTTTCGGCCGGCGGCAAAGCGGCCTGCCGGAACTGAAGCTGGCCTCGCTGCTGGACATGGAAATGCTGCAAAAAGCACAGCAAGAAGCCCGCGCCCTCTTTGCCGATGACCCGCAGCTGGAAAAGCCGGAACACGCCCTACTCAAAGAACGCATTGCCCAGTTTTGGGAGGATGCGACGGATATTAGTTAGCCAGGTGGGACGCACTTTCAAAGTGCGTCCCACCTAAGGACCCACACCCATGAAAACCAGACGCGCTTTATATCCTGGCACTTTTGACCCGGTTCATTACGGCCATATTGACCTGATGAAGCGGGCGGCCGCTATTTTTGATGAGTTGGTGGTGGCGGTGTATGACCACAACATGCCCACCAAGTCGCTGCTCTTTTCGATAGACGAACGGGTGGAGATGATTGAAACGGCATTGGGCGAATTGGACAACATTCGCGTGGAGCCGTTCACCGGGCTGACGGTGGATTTTGCGCGGGAGGTGGGGGCAGAGGTGTTTGTGCGCGGGCTGCGGGTGTTTTCGGACTTTGAATTTGAGTTCCGGCTGGCGCTGGCCAACAAGCGGCTGGCCCCGGAAATTGAGACGGTGAGCCTGATCACTGACGAGGAACACACCTTCCTCAGTGGGACGACGGTGCGGGAGATTGCTTCGTTGGGTGGGGATGTGACCAGCATGGTGCCCCCGAATGTGGCGGCGGCGTTGTATGCAAGGTTTAACGGCCGTGCCCCTACCGAATTCAACCGCCCGGTGCCGTTAAGAGATTAGAGATTGGCGATTCAGGCCACCTCAAGCCTCGTCTCATTTCTCCGTAACGTTCAACATTGATGCCTTTACAATGAATTCAGTAAGTCCTGTTGATGATTCAATTCCATAAGGACGTTCTGTGTTGACCTTTACAAGGGATTGACCATTTTGATCCATCCATTCCACCAAGATCTCACAAGCAATATGGCCTATTTGCGGGTATGTGGACGCGGCAGATAAACGCTCAGTAGTAACAACTGGCACTTTTTCAATGAATGAATGAGACTGGCCGAGAACATCCACGAGAATACATTCAACCCACCCTGGTTGATGATCAGCCACAAAACGAACAATTTGAATCTCGACTGTTGACATCATTTTTGCCGATTATAAAAGATAGAAGACGGCCGTAGCCAACACCCAACGATATGGGGGCTTCCCGTTACACTGTGTATCTTCTGTGCCAACTATCCGGGAACGTCAGCCCATTTCCATAGACGAAACGAATGAGCTGCCCATGATGCTGCACCTCGTGTTCAAGCAGATCAAATGCCAGTTCAACTTGGGCATCGGTTAAATCCGCAAAGCCGATTTCACCCAGCCATTTGTGCGTTGCTTCTAAAGCATCAAGTACCGACTGCTTCACTTGCGGTGCGGTGAGGCTGCACGAGAAGCCTTGCCAACCGCCCGTCTCAATGGCCTTGAGGTAACTTTCCCGCGCGCCGACCATGCACCAAAGCTGCCCGGAAATGCGGTTGGATGGCAGACCTGGCAAATCCAGGTTCAAGGACTGTTCATCGAGATGATGTACCAGGTCATGCGTCAGTTGGAATGATCGATCCAGTTTTGCCTTCAATTGCTGATTCATAGTTACCTTCAAGAGACGGCCGTACCCGCGACGGCCGTCTATTTTTTATCCTATCCTGGCCGAAACGGTTTACAGTTTACGTTCTTCGTTTCTTCCGCAAAGCGGCCATGCGCACAATGGCGCTGACTAAATCTTCTTCGGTGGAAATGGCGTAGAGGTCTACGCCCGCCCGCTGCAAATCAGCTTTGAGCGCGGCTTCGCGCCGTTCGGCAGCGGCATAAAAGCGGCGGCGGAAGGTGGGATTGCTTGTGTCCACGAGCAGTTGTTCACCCGTTTCCGCATCTTCCACCACAATCATACCCGCGTCCGGCAGTTCCACTTCCCGCGGGTCCCACAGGCGGATACCGATCAATTCATGGCGATGTTGCAGCAAGGCCAACGGCCGTAGCCATCCCACCTCGCTCATAAAATCCGACACCACAAACACCAGCGACCGCCGGTGAAAGGTGTTTAGCCCGGCGTTCAGCAGCACCGTTAAATCCGTCGTCGTCTGGCGTGGCCTTTCGCGCGGGCGCAGCAGTTCGCGGGTCAGGCGCAATACCTGGTTGCGGCTGCTGCCCGGCGGAATGATGCGCTCAATTCGGTTGTTATACAAAATCGCGCCCACCCGGTTGCCATTGCGCGTCAGCAGCCGGGCCAGCGTCGTCACCAGGTCAACCAGCACCGTTTCCTTTGGCCGTGCCGCCGGGCCAAACGCCATCGAAGGGCTGATGTCCAGCAAAAACCAGGCCGTAATTTCCCGGTCAGCCACATATTGGCGCACGTACAACTCGTTCATGCGGGCGGTCACATTCCAATCAATATGGCGAATATCATCGGCCAACTGATATTCGCGCAGGTCGGCAAAATCCAGGCCATCGCCATAAAACAGGGTGCGGTAATCCCCTTGCAGCAGCCCATCTAACCGGCGGATGACCTGCCAGTCCAGCCGCCGCAAAATGCGCTCTGGCGTAGCTTCGTGACTAGAAGGTGCGGACACGAGCGCGTTCATGCAGCGGCACCTCCGGTACGGGCACGGCGTTGACGATGCGGGTCAGCAGTTCATCTGGCGTGATGTTGTCGGCCAACGCTTCATAAGACAAAACCAGACGGTGACGGATGACGTCCAACGCCAGATCGCGCACATCCTGGGGCAGGGCATACGGCCGTCCGCGCACAAACGCCAACGCCCGCGCCGCCAATATCAGGTTAATCGAAGCACGTGGGCTGGCGCCGTAGGCAATGAACGGCTTCATATCCGCCTGCCCTACCAACTGCGGCTGGCGGGTGGCCGTCACCAGTTTGACGGCATACTCAATCAGCGCCGGGTCTACGTACACCCCGTCCGCTTCTTGTTGCAGGACCAGCAGTTGCTCTGTATCAATCACCCGCTGGACGGCTTGCAGAGTGCTGGTCATTCGCTCCACAATCACAAATTCTTCGGTCTGGGTGGGATAACCGACCAGCACTTTGAGCATAAAACGATCCACCTGCGCTTCCGGCAGGGGGTAGGTGCCTTCGGATTCGATGGGGTTTTGCGTCGCCAGCACCAGGAAGGGAGTGGGGACTTTGTGGCTTTCGCGGCCAATTGTTACCTGCCGTTCCTGCATCACTTCCAGCAGCGCGCTTTGCACTTTGGCCGGGGCGCGGTTGATCTCGTCCGCCAGCAGCAGATTGGTGAAGACAGGGCCGAAGGAGGTGTTGAATTCGCCCGTTTTCTGGTTGTAAATGCGTGTGCCGACGAGATCGGCGGGTACCAGGTCGGGTGTAAACTGGATGCGCTGGAACTGCCCGCCAATGGCCGAAGCCAGGGTTTTGATGGCCATGGTCTTGGCCAGACCGGGCACCCCTTCCACCAGGATATGCCCCCGCGCCAACAGGGCGATGATCAGCCGTTCCAGCAAAATATCCTGGCCGACGATGATCTTTTTGACTTCGTATAGGACTTTTTCCATCGGTTTGTCGTGGTTGGGTGGTGGATTCATGTTTATTTCTCAGGGCAGATTGGTTCAATCTCAAAGATTGAACCAATCTACAAACTAATAATCTGGCCCGCCGGCGGCAGACACGGCCGTGCCAATGGGCACCGCAAACCCAATGCCCACAAAAAAGGGCTGTTCGGCGGGGTTGGCCAGGGCGGTGACAATGCCGATGACCTGCCCTTGCCGGTTGAGTAGGGGGCCGCCGGAGTTGCCGGGGTTCACGGCCGTGTCAAACTGAATCAGCCCTTCCAGCCGCACATCGCTATCGGCAATGGGGATCGAGCGGTTAAAGCCAGAAATGACGCCTGCGCTCATCGAGGCCGTCAGCCCCAGCGGATTGCCTACCGCAAACGCTTCATCGCCCACGCGCATCGCCCCCGCACTGCCCAACACCGCCGGGACAATCAGCCCCGGTAACTGATCGGGGCGCAGCACGGCAATATCATTTTCCGGTTCGGTGGCGATGATCACGGCCGTAGACCGGCTGCCATCGGCGAAAAACAGTTCAATTTCGGCGGCGTCTGCCACCACATGATAGGCGGTCAGAACATCACCGCTGGCATTAACAATGACACCGCTACCCACACCGCCGCCATCTTCTTCCCCTTCGACGGGCACGCTGACCTGAATGTAAACCAGCGAAGGCAGGATGGTCTGGTAAACCAGGCTGGAATAGGCGGGCGGTGGCGTGGCCGAGGCCATGACCTGCACGATCTGTTCGTTAATCTCACGCTCGCCGGGTGGCACGGGTGCGGGAAAGAGAGTGTGGTACAGAAAGAGGCCCAGTAACAGGCAGAGGATAATGAGGAGCAACGGCCGTAGCCGTTTCACAACCGGGCGCAGGGAATGTTTCCATGTGGGCCAATGACGGGGCGGGGGGGTTGAAGCCGGATTGAACTCTTCTTCCATGTGTGCAGTCATACTGTTGAAAGCCGGGCTTGTCAATGTTCAGAGACGAACGTTAAGCATATGTGAATGGGGAAGCGATTCTCCCGACAATTGGTGACATCCGGCATGGGGAATACGGCCGTTTGACACTTGCCTCCATCCTGTCTCTGGTCACACTTCATTCGTGAAAGGCAATCAAAAGGTTTGTTGTTTAAGGAGCAATCACCATGAAAACCCCCGTTGTTTTGCTGTCTATATTCATATTATTGACCAGTGGTTTGGCCGGTGTGCCGCCTGCACAGACGGCCGTCCCGCCCGAAACCGGGCAGACCTTGATTTACCTCACCGCGCCGCCTGACCGGCTGCCGGAGGGTGTTACGGTATATGGGCATGTGGCCGGGCGGGAGGGCACGGCCGTTGTTGCCGCAACCAACACCCACGGATTGACCGCCCTCAACCTGGCCGGTCTCACATATCGCGTGTTGGAACAAATCCCGCCAGACGCGGCCTATTATATGGCCTACCCCCTGCCGGGCCGGGCTAACGCCAGCCAATTCCCCAGTGTGGTGTTGCTGCTGGCGGATTCGGATTGGGAATTGATCCGGGCCACGCCGAACACAGCGCGTGAACTGGCGGCAAATGGCGTGGGGCTGCAAGCCATCTCGTTTGACCCCAAACCCTGGCCGGTGGACGCAAGCACGCCCCACTCCCCAACCGTCATTGACCCCGACCCGACGATTCAGAGCATGATGGACCAGGTGAGCAGCGGCACTGTCTACCAATACGATGGCGACCTCAGCGGCATGTGGCCGGTAATGATTGGGGGGTCGCCTTACACCATCGCCACCCGTCACACCAACAGCGGCACGCCCATTCAGAAAGCGACCCAATATGTTGGCGAGCATTTTACGGATTTGGGGCTGGCGGTGGAGTATCACCAGTGGGGCGGCAGCACGTACCCTAATGTCATTGCTACTATTCCTGGCCTCAGCAACCCGGATGAAATCTACATCCTTTCTGCCCATCTGGACGATATGCCCTCCGGCCCGACCGCGCCTGGCGCGGATGACAACGCCAGCGGCGTAGTCGGGGCGCTGATCGCCGCCGACATTTTTAGCCAGTATCAGTGGGATTGCACCCTCCGCTTTGGCATCTGGACGGGTGAGGAGCAGGGGTTGAACGGCAGCCATGCCTATGCCCAGCGTTCCTATAATCTCGGCGAGAACATTGCCGGCGTGCTGAACCTGGACATGATCGCCTGGAACACGCCCAATAGTGCGCGAGACATAGACATCCACGCCACCAGCAGCATCCCGGCCACGCTGGTTCAGGCACAATTGTTTGTGGATGTGATTGACGCCTATGACCTGAACCTCATCCCGCAAATCAACCCTAATGGCACGGGCGCCAGTGACCATGCTTCTTTCTGGCAATATGGCTATCCGGCCATTTTGGGTATTGAGGATTTTGGCGACTTCAACCCGTATTACCACACCACCAATGATCTGCTAAGTAACGCTGACCTGGATTACTTCACAGAATTTGTGCGCGCCAGCGTGGGTACCTTTGCGCATCTGACAGGCTGCCTGGTTCCGGGCGGCGTAGGCTATCTGGATGGGGAAGTGACGGCACAGGGCAGCGGCGACCCCATTGCCGACGCTACTGTGAGCATGGCCGCCGCTGGTGGTGGGGTGTTCACGGCCGTGACCGACCCCACCGGCTACTACACCCGCACTCTGCCCGCCAACACCTACACCGTCACCGCTCAGGCGGAAGGGTATCTGCCCGTCACCATTCCCAACGTTATTGTCCTCACGGACACGGTAACGACGCAGGATTTTGCCCTGCCGCTGGCCTGTGAACCGGTGGATATTGTAGATGTAGCCACAACGATCAACGCCTGTGTGGTGGATTTTGACCCCACTTATACCGGCACGCTGCCCATTACCTGGGACTGGACATTCCAGGGAGGGACGCCGCCTGCCAGCCAGAATGAAAATCCACAGGGTATTGATTTTGCGATCAGTGGCACCTATGCCTATTCGGTGACGGCCGTCAGTTGTGGCGGCACGGCCGTAGACACATTCAGCAGCCAGGTAACGGTTTCGTGTGACGTGTGTACGCCGGTTACGGCCGTCTCCCTCGACACCCTCACCCCATCCCCCATTTATGCCGGAGATAACATCACCTTTACGGCCACGCTCACGCCGGAACTGAGTACGCTGCCCTATACCTACACGGTGTGGGTTGACGGCACGGCCGTGATCACCGACCAGATGAGCAATGAAACACCACTGCTCTTTGATTATCCCTTTGCCGAAGCAGGCACGTATACGGTGACGGTGAGCGTGTGGAATTGTGAAGTGGGCACGGCCGTGACCGATTCCCTTTCCGTCACCATTCTGCCAATGGTGGATTGGTGGTGGGTGTATCTGCCGGTGGTGGTACGGCCGTGATCCGGCCTGACCTGGTGACACGGTGACATTTGACAGGGTGAAAGAAATGGACACAAAACTGCTGGTACGCTACGCCGTTCGGGAAATCATGGGCTTAGTGGTGATGGGCGTGGCCCTGTTCTGGTCGGCCGGGCGGATGGATTGGTGGGCGGCCTGGGCGGTTTTGGCGGTGATGGCGGGGTGGAGTGTGGCTACGGCCGTTGTCATCCTCCGCCGCAACCCGACCTTGCTAGCCGAACGCCTGGGGCCGCGTCAAGGGGCCAAACGCTGGGACATTACCATCATGTCGCTGCTGGGACTGATACAGCTAGTTCGCTACATCGTCGCCGGCCTGGATCAACGGTATGGCTGGACGGGTGGCCTGCCCCTGACCGCACAAATCATGGCGTTCCTGCTGTGCATTCTGGCTTATGCGGTGGTGGTCTGGGCGACGGCCGTGAACGCCTTCTTCTCCCAAATTGCTCGCATCCAGCCTGAACGTGGTCACACCGTCGTCATGGATGGCCCGTATCGTTACGTGCGCCATCCGGCGTACAGTGGCGCGATTCTGTACGAACTGGCTGCGCCCATTCTGCTGGCTTCCTGGTACGCGCTCCTGGTTAGCGTGTTTAGCGCCTTCTTGCTCATCCTCCGCACCAGGCTTGAAGACCAGATGTTGCAGTCCGAACTGCCCGGCTATGGGGATTATGCCTACCAGGTGCGGTATCGCCTGTTGCCAGGAATTTGGTGACGGATGGGCATCTGAGGGTGCCCACGCAACCAGGTCATCTGAAATACGATTTTTGGCATTCAGGCACTAAATAGCGAGATGCATATGAGCACTTACATTTACAAATCGCCTGAGAGTTATGCCCGGCTGATGGCATTTTACGATGACCACCTCAGCCATTGGCCCGTGCCTTATGAGAGCCTGACCATACCCACCCGGCAGGGTGACACCCATCTCATTGCCAGCGGGCCGCCAGACGCACCGCCTTTGGTGTTATTACGTGGTGCTGGGGGCAATGCCCTGCTGTGGGCGACCAGCATCCCTTATCTGAGTCAGAACTTTCGCACATACGCTCTGGATGTGATTGGTGAATCGGGCAAAAGCGCCCCCAGCCGCCCTACCTATCAAGGTCCGGCCTATGGCGAGTGGCTGGTGGATGTGTTGGACGCTCTCCAGATTGAGCGTGCCAGCATTGTCGGTACCTCGCGGGGCGGCTGGTTGACATTAAAAATGGCCCATTTTGCGCCGGAACGGGTGCATTGCATTGCCCCCCTATGTGCTGAGGGGATTGCCCCCATTCGCTTGCAATTCTTCTGGCATATGCTGCCGGTATTGGCCTTCCCCGGCCGAAAAACCGTCACCCGGCTCTTGCGCTTCCTGACACCGGCCCATCTGCCTGTACACGAGTATTTGGTAGAGGAGCGTGTGATGGTCTACCAGACCTTCCGGCAGTCGCGGCAGCGACCGCCGCTGTTTACAGATGACGAGCTGCGCCAGATCAGCACGCCTACGTTGCTGCTTTA
>CAYXUZ010000082.1:0-27117 GCA_964467705.1 uncultured Ardenticatenaceae bacterium
TTCGTGAGGGTGGCTTGACCGTTGGTGCTGGCGTTATTACTAAGATCTTGGATTAAGGTAATTGGTCAATTGAGTAATCAAACAATTAACAGCTTACTCAATTGACCAATTACCTTGTGTAGGGGGTTAGCTCAATTGGCAGAGCGGCGGTCTCCAAAACCGCAGGTTGCGGGTTCGATTCCTGCACCCCCTGTAACTGAAAACGCCTCCAGAAACATGAGTCATGTTTCTGGAGGCGTCAATATGAGGGTTTTACAGTGACAGAAAAAACGGCAAATCAGCCAAATCCGGTGGTAAAGTATTTTCGTGAGGTGCGTGGTGAGTTAAGAAAAGTAACCTGGCCCACTCCGACCGAATCACGCCGTTTAACAACGATTGTGGTAGCTGTGTCATTAGTTTTTGCGGTATTCCTGTGGCTATGGGACACAGTTTTTTCGCGTTTGATACAGTTATTGATTGAGCAGTTTGTATAGTCTGGAGAGTTTTCCAGGGCACGTGGGCAAGACGATGAGTGAAGAGAAGAAAGAGAAGGGTGGCTTGTTGGATGTAGACGAGCTTCCCTTATCAGATAATTTAAATACCGATGGCGCTATTAGTGCCGACGGCCGTGCCTGGTACGTGGTGCATTGCTACTCCGGCTATGAAAATAAAGTGCGTCACAGCATTGAGCAACGCATTGAAACCATGGGCATGCAAGACAAGATTTTTGATGTCGTGGTTCCTACTGAAGAAGAGATTGAAATCAAAGAAGGGAAACGCCGGACAGTGGAACGCCGCGTTTTTCCTGGCTACATCCTGGTGCAAATGATCTTGAATGATGATTCCTGGTATGTGGTGCGGAATACACCCGGTGTTACCGGATTTGTGGGTATGGGCAATGATCCCACCCCTTTGCGTCCAGATGAAGTAGCCAAAATTATGAACCGAATGGAGGCGGAAGCGCCCAAGGTCAAGTTTGACTTCCAACTGGGCGAAAAAGTACGCATTGGTACTGGCCCATTTGCCGATTTTATTGGTACTGTAGCCGAGATAGATGCTGATAAGGCCAAAGTTAGGGTGATGGTTTCCTTTTTTGGTCGTGAAACCCCCGTAGAACTTGACTTCCTGCACGTAGAAAAAGTCTAGATTACCAGAGATGTAATATCTCAATTATTTGGAGGAGCCTGTTCAGGCGTTTGTACTCCATGGAGGATGTATGGCAAAGAAAATTAAAGCGGTTGTGAAAATACAGATTCAGGGTGGCAAGGCCAATCCGGCGCCGCCCGTAGGTACGGCCTTAGGTCCGCAGGGCATCAATCTGATGCAGTTTTGCAAAGAGTATAACGCCCGTACCTCCAATCAGGTTGGGCAGATTGTGCCTGTAGAAGTAACTGTGTTTCAGGATGGCAGTTTTACCTTTGTACTAAAAACACCACCTGCTGCTGATCTGCTAAAACGTGCGGTGGGGGTTAAGAGTGGCTCCGCAGTGCCTAATCGTGACAAAGTGGGCAAAATCAGCCAGTCTCAATTGCGCGAGATAGCCGAAATTAAGATGAAAGATCTGAATGCGCGTGATATTGATAGTGCGATGAAAATCATTGCTGGCACGGCAAAAAGTATGGGATTGGTCGTCGAAGGATAAGGGCGATTATTGTGTGGGAGAACTACGTGTTCGTTAGAACCACAAGGAGTAATTATGTCAAAACAGGGTAAAAAATACTTGCAGGCTGCAAGTAAAGTGGATCGCAACAAGTTCTATACAAAAACTGAAGCTATTCAGCTTATCAAAGAAACAGCTTTTACAAAGTTTGATCCTACTGTGGAAGTGCATATGCGGTTAGGAGTTGATCCTCGTCATGCCGATCAGCAAATTCGAGAAGTAGTAAATTTGCCACATGGTTTGGGTAAAACGGTGCGTGTGCTGGTATTTGCTGAAGGTGAAGATGCCCAGGTTGCCCAAGAAGCGGGGGCAGATATTGTGGCCGATGATGAAGTGATCAAGAAGATTCAGGATGGCTGGACTGATTTTGATGTGGCTATTGCCGTACCAGCAATGATGGGCAAGGTTGGCCGTTTAGGACGTGTGCTTGGCCCGCGTGGTTTGATGCCCAATCCACGCGCTGGTACTGTCGCTCCGGCGGCTGCGTTGCCTCAGCTTATTCAGGAAGCTAAAGCTGGCCGTGTGGAATTCCGGGTAGATCGGACAGCAAATATCCATGTGCCAATTGGCAAAGCCAGTTTTAGCACTGAACAACTGGCCGATAACTTGAATCATTTAATTGAAGTGGTGAAGAAAGCACGGCCGTCTGCGGTTAAGGGCACATATGTCAAACGGATGACTCTGGCAAATACCATGGGGCCTGGGATTCGTGTGGATGTTACTGATGCTTTAGCATAAACGTCATTATGCGGAATAAGTTTTAGTTGTATCGTATCCTTTATTACCTTTATAATTTGCTTTACTGAAGAGAGTTTCTTCACTGAAGACAGTTGGTTACTAACGTATTAAATTTGCCAACCGAGGTGTGGATTCAATTCAAAGTTGTGAACAAGCTTTTTTGGCTCTGTTTCTGTTGAATGTTTGAATCCTCATACCGGTTGGTGTGAGGATTTTTTATTTCACCAAAAGGAGGTGACATAGAGTGGCTATTTCACGTGAGCGAAAAGAAGAATTGGTGGCTCTTTATGGAGAACTTTTGCAGAAGAGTGACGCCATTTTTCTGGCAGAATATGGTGGTATGAGTGTGAAGATCATGGAGGATTTGCGCATTGAGGTTGATAAGGCCAACGGCGCTTTCCATGTGACTAAGAACACGTTGCTGCGTCATATTCTGGAGGAAGCTGATATTGATGTTCCGGCAGATGCTTTGCAGGGTCAATTGGCGGCCGGATTTGCACTGGCGGAAGCGCCAGCTTTGGCAAAAGCAATGGTTGATTTTGCCAGCAAGCAAGAGAATATGAAGATCAGGGGAGGGTTTTTGGGCACGCGCTATTTGACGGCGGCTGATGTGGAAGCGTTGGCAAAATTGCCGTCATTGGATCAACTGCGGGCGCAATTGCTAGGTCTTATCAGTGCTCCTGCACAAAATGTAGTGGGTGCGGTGGCTGGTGGGGTACGCCAGATCGTAAATGTTCTGGATGCTTACGCCAAGAATGAAAGTGGCAACAACGAAGCGGCAGAAGCTGCTTAAATGATTGTTTTAGTTTATTTAACAACTAGATTAAATTCTCGGAGGATTTTGAAAAATGGCTGATTTAACAAAAATTGTAGAGGAATTGAGCAGCTTGACTTTATTGGAGGCTGCTGAGTTGACCAAGATGTTGGAAGAAAAATGGGGCGTGAGCGCAGCCGCACCGATGGCGATGGCGATGCCTGGTATGATGATGGGTGGCGCAGCTGCTCCGGCCGAAGAGGTTGAGGAACAGACTGAGTTTAACGTCATTCTGAAAGATGTTGGTGCGAAGAAGATCAATGTCATTAAAGAAGTGCGCGCCTTGACTGGTTTGGGGCTGAAGGAAGCCAAGGATTTGGTGGAAACGGCCGGTGCAACGGTGATGGAAGGTGTAACGAAAGAGGCCGCTGCCGAAGCCAAAGCCAAGTTGGAAGAAGCTGGCGCTGTGGTGGAAGTAAAGTAAACAGGTTTGCCTGTAATTGGCATGAAGGCTGGTCAAATTTTGACCAGCCTTTTTTGTTGGAGTGGGATGGATGGTGGATGAGTTGCGGGTTGAGTATCTGCTGGCATCACAGTCACCGCGGCGGCGGGAGTTGATGGCTTTGTTGGGTGGAAATGTCAGACAATTGGCGGCTGACGTGGATGAGGATAGCATCACGACGCCTGATCCAGCGATGAATGTGGTGGACACGGCCGTACTCAAAGCCCATACTATCGCCCGATCCTTTATTCCAGCGGTGGATGTGCGCACGATTTTGATTGCCGCGGATACAACGGTGGTGGTGGATGGCGAGATGCTCAATAAGCCGGCGGATGCCGCTGCCGCCAGGCAGATGCTGTGGCAGTTGCACGGCCGTGACCATGAAGTGCATACCGGCTATGTGGTGCGAGATATGCTATCGGGAGTAGAGATAGTGGGGGTGCATACGGCCGTTGTCACCATGCGCCCATACACCAGTGCTGAAATTGACGCTTATATTGCCACGGGTGACCCAATGGATAAGGCCGGGGCGTATGCCATCCAGCATCCAGTTTTCTGCCCGGTGCAGGCTTTAGCTGGTTGTTTTTTGGGGGTGATGGGGCTGCCATTGTGTGATCTGGTGGCGGTGTTGCGACAGGTTGGTGTGGGCACGGCCGTTGACCTGACGGCTATAAAACATGCACACCAGCAATTCCCTTGCCCCATTTTTGCCCGTTTAGCTCGGTGACAATCTGAGGCGTATTTGTAGAAAGCCTGCCTTATTCCAAATATAGCTGTAAAACCGGGAAAATAGTTGAGAGTAGCCGCAAGCCGGTTATAATGTACCCCATTATCTGAAGGCCATAATCCGAACGCTGTAATTAAACAACTGAAACCTGTACATTACTGGCTGTAGCCATGTTTCGATAATGGCTTCAATAGGTAGCGGATGTTGGCTATTGGTAACTGGTCTATTTACCTGTATGGTCAGACGCTTTTTGATTGGAGGAGGGTGTCATGTGCAAACGTGTGTTTTTCCTGGTGGCTGGTGTTTGTATCGCCGTGCTGGGATTGATGGTGTTATTCTCTTTTCATATGGCAGCAGCAGGCAGCCCTGCGGTGCTTATTGACGCTGTTTTGTATGATGGCTACGAGTTGAGTGATGCCGATGAGGCTGTGCGCCTCCGCAATATCAGTGTTCAGGTGGTGGATGTTTCTGGCTGGCAGATCAATGATGGCGAAAGCGCAACGGCCGTCATTCCCTTCACCACCACACTTGCCCCTGGTCAGGCCATCTGGCTGGCAAAAGAAGGGGCAGCATTCCAGCGCCAGTTTGGTTTTGCCCCTGATCTGGAACAGGCCGATACGCTGCCCGGCGTGCCCAATTTGAGTGGTTCCTGGCCTAGTTTAGCCAATACCGGCGATCAGGTGATGCTGCGAGACGCGGCCAATTCGTTGATTGATTGTCTGGCGTATGAAAGCAACCCCAATGAACAATGTGGCAGTGAGTGGGCAGGCACGGCCGTGTCCCCTTACACCCCAAACACCAGCTTTGGCAGTGAAGGGCAAATTCTATACCGCATCCGCGACCAACAAACGGGTCTACTCTGGCCGGATACCAACCAGGCCATTGATTGGGCGCAAGGGAACAGCGATGTGAGCGACGGCCGTAAAGTGATGTTTCCCGGTTGGGACCTTGATGAGTTCTTTTGGACAGCGCAGGTCACGGAAACGGCCGTGCTTACCATCGCCATCGCGCCAGATAATGCCTATGAAGCCATCGTGAACCAGATCGCCGGCGCCCACACCAGCATCCAGATTGAAACCCAAACTTTTGAAAATGTAGCCATTGCCGAGGCACTGGTGGCTGCACGGCAGCGTGGCGTGGCGGTGACCATCCTCATGGAAGCTGAACCGGCCGGCGGCGTCACCGATCAGGAGCGATACATCTGCCAACTCCTGGCTGATGCCGGCGCGGAATGTTGGTTCATGTTCAATGAAAGCAGCCAGGACATTTTTGACCGTTATACCTACCTTCATGCCAAATTTTTCCTCATTGATGGCGAGCGGGTGATTATCAGCAGCGAAAATCTCAGCCCGCGCAGCCTGCCAGACGATGACAAAAGTGATGGTACCTGGGGCCGGCGGGGCGTTGTCCTCATCACCGATGCGCCGGGCGTAGTCAGCCATGTCCAAACCATATTCAACCGCGATTTTGCTCCCGCAGCCCACGTTGACATCACCGGGACGCATCTGATTGGCGCGCCGCCACCTGGTTTTGTGCCGGTGACGGTTACGGGCGGCATCAGTTTCCCGGTGCGCTATTTTGCGCCTACGGCCGTGCAAGGCACTTTTGCCTTTGAATTGGTGCAATCGCCCGAAAACAGCTTACGCCGTGATGATGCTTTATTGGGCATGGTCAACCGGGCAAATGCCGGGGATGTGGTGTTGGTGCAGCAGTTAGAGGAACGGCCGTATTGGGGTTCTTCGGTCTCTAATCCGGCGGATGATCCCAATCCCCGATTGGAAGCCTACATCGCCGCCGCCCGGCGAGGCGCTACCGTGCGCCTGCTGCTGGACAGCCTGTTTGATACCGGCAATCCAGTCAGCAATAGCGCCACCTGTATGTATGTCAACAGCCTGGCTCTGCTTGAATCGTTAGATATGGTTTGCAAAACAGGCAACCCCACCGGCCTGGGTATTCATAACAAAATGGTGCTGGTGCAGGCTAACGGCCGTGGCTACATCCACGTGGGTAGCCTCAACGGTTCCGAACTCTCCAGCAAAGGCAACCGCGAACTGGCGTTGCAAGTGCAATCAGATGCCGCCTATTCACTCCTGGCGCAAATGTTTTGGGGAGATTGGGGCCACCACCTGTATATGCCCGTCATCATGCGCGACTACATCCCCCCTGCCCGTCATGTTCTCATTAGCGAAGTGCTTTACAACCCAGGCGGTGCTGAAGACGATGCGGAGTTCATCGAACTGGTAAACCCCACCGACCAACCCATTGACCTGACCAATTTCAGCCTGGGCGATGCCGTCAATCAGACCGATTTTGAAGATGTCCGCCGTTTTCCGGCCGGCGCTGTTATGGCTCCCCAGCAAACGTTTGTCATCGCTACCACAGCTACCGCGTTTTTTGCTGAATATGGCTTCAATCCAGACTTTGAAATTCTGGACACCGATCCGTCGGTACCCGATATGATTGATGACCTGGCCTGGGGGGACTCGAACACCTTTCTACGACTCGGAAATAGTGGCGACGAAGTCATTCTGCGGGATCCAAACAATCTGGTAGTAGATGCCATTGCCTATGGTAGCGGCATTTTCCCTGGGGTCATTAGTTGTAATCTGGTGGCAACATCCAATGTCAGTCTGGAACGGTATCCTTATTGGATTGATCGTGATAACTGCCTGGTTGATTTTCGAGAGTGGGCATTCCCCAACCCCGGTTCACTGCCCTGATACAAAAGAACCTGCCATGAGGCAGGTTCTTTTAGGTGATAAAGATAAAGATAATACCGGATTATTCGTCGCCAAATAAATCAGCCGGGTCTGTAACAGATGTGCTGCCATCTGGAACGGGAAATGGGGAACCGGCGCGTGTGTTGATTTTACCTTTATAAATGATTGCAGGCTTTTCATAAGGGATGCGATTATCCGCGTTTGTTGCTTGGCCATTACGCCCAGACTCATTTTTCATACCCTTTCTCCTTGAAATTCTATTGAAATGGGATTGGCGTACCTCTGGCTACGAATGTTACCGATACAATGAAAAATTAAGGCACACAAATCATAAAAAAATCACAAACCAATTATCTTTAAGTTGTACTAAAGTGTCAACCAGTATGTCTTCTATTTTTAGGCCAGGTAGCTTACAAAAACACTGGCTATTGTCAACAAAAAAACGGCTGATCGAAGGGTCAGCCGTTTGTCAATTCTCTGTTTTGCTGTCAAGCAGTCACAATGGGCTTGTTTATATATCGCAATTGCCCGCCAGGCAGGCCAGTTCCTGAGCGGCGGTGGTCAAATCCTCCTCTTCATAGCGGTAAATCTTGGAGAAGTCTATATCGGGGAATCTGGCGGCCAACTGTTCAT
The DNA here is from genome assembly GCA_964467705.1 of uncultured Ardenticatenaceae bacterium. Classification (GTDB taxonomy): domain Bacteria; phylum Chloroflexota; class Anaerolineae; order Promineifilales; family Promineifilaceae; genus CAADGU01. The sequence continues at coordinate 7,714 of CAYXUZ010000082.1, forward strand.
ACTCTTCCTGGTCAATTTCTACGTAGGGCATCTGGTCGTATTGGGCGTCGAAGGCGGGCAGGAAGGCCATGCCGCCGATTTTGTCCTGGTGTTCCCAAACCCAGCGGATGATGTCTAGCACTTCATAGGGCTGGTAGGTGATGGTGACGCTGGGGTTGTGTTCGGTGTAATTGATCTTGTTTTGCAGCCAGAATGCGCATTGTTCCAGAGCGGTGCGATCATTGCGGGTCACGGCCGTTGCCGGCGATTTCACCGGGAAATGCACCACCCAGGTAATGGCCGAATCGCGTGTTTGCCCATTTTCCGGGTCCATGGGCGCGCCCGCATCCTGCAACACTTTGAACACCGGCGAATGGGCGCCCACACGCACATTGCGGATGTAGTAGGGCGCCCACCGCGCATGAAGCCCGGATGACGAATCCACCAACTGCGACGAATTGCCGGAGGGTTTAACACACGTCACTGAAGCTGACTGTTTGATCCCCAGCATTTCGGCATAAATACGGTTGGTCTCCACAGCTACTTCTCGTAGCCGCGATTGTACATCCGGCTCTTGTACGGTCAGACTATCCATCTGACCATTCAGGTCTACACCCAACAACCTTTCCTCTTCGCAGTTTTTCTGCCATTCCTGGCGCAGACCGGGGAAATAGGTAGCCATAGATTGGATGGTGCCGATGATGGCGGCCAATTCGACCTTATCGCGCAGGCTTTCGTAGGTATCGTCGGCGCGGGCAATGGCGCTGGTGAGGTTGCAGAATTGGTACGGCCGTAGCAAAATTTCGCCGCATGGATTCGTGCCGAACTCTGCTACCGCTCGCCGTGCCGGGCGATTCTCCATGGCCGCACGCCGGTTGAAGATGCCCGGTTCGCCCCGGCCTGATTCCACCATGTCCAGCACAAAACGGGTGATTTCGGCCTGGCTGAGTTCGCGGCTGGGCCAGACGGCACTGTTGTTGGCGTTCCAGCGCTGGCTGTTGTTGCGCCAGAAGTCGCCATCTTTGCAGTGGCGCATTTCCAGGTCATCGTAGTCAAAGAGGGAGATCATGGCGGTGCGGCGCACGCCGCCGGAAACGGCCGCATTACCTACGGCACACATCATGTCATGGGTGTCTAACGGCCGTAAAAAACTCCCCTGCCGCGCAATAATCCGCCCCCGCGCAAAGTCCAACATTTGCCGCAGCGGTTCCGGGCCAGATGCCCGCCCCCCCTTCACCCGCAGCGGCATACCCGCCGGGCGCACCTCCGAAAAATCAAACTTCACATCCTCGCCGTTGAACCAGGTGGTCAGCCCCAGGCGCAGCGCTTCGGCCCAACCTTCGGAGGTGTCTTTGACCACATGTGTGGGCGCGGGTTTGCCGCTTTGCCGGGCAATGCGTGGGAACTGTTCCACATACTGCCGCTCCACCGAAAAGCCCACGCCGCAACCGCTCATGGAGATGATCAGCGCTTCGACGAAGGAGTCAATGCTATCTACGGGCATGTAGGAGCAGTTGTAAATGGCGATGTTGTTGCGGCGGGCGGCCGGGCCGGCCATGGCCAGCAGGCGCATAGAGGGCATCACTTTCATGTCCAGAATGCCTTGGCGGATGCGATCGTAGACGGTGGCGGGCAGCTGGTAATCGGACAATTCGCGCAAATAATCCACCGCCCGGTTTACCGTTTCCAGCCATGTTTCGCGGCGGCCCAATTCGTAATTGAAGCGGGAATACTTGTCGTAGAACTGGAACTTTTGCAGTTGGGTGGGAAAGTATGGGTCAGATTGGGCAAACGCTTCGCGCACTTCGGCGGGAACGGGGCGTTTGGCGCGGATTTTGGCATGTTCGGCGCGGTAGAGGATGTAATGTTTGGCGGCCTCGTATTCGCCGGCGGCTTGCAGCACTATCTCTACAATGTCCTGCACCCCTTCGACGGTGGGCAGGTCAAATTTGGCGGCGACGACGTTCACCACCTGGTGGGTGATGTGGTCAAGGGACGTTTTGGGTTCTTGCCCCAGGCTGGCAAAACAGCGTTCCAGGGCGTTGTGGATGAGTTGATCGTTGAAGGGGACGATACGGCCGTCACGCTTCACAATGCTCGTCGGCACCGCCACCTTAAAGTAGATGCTGTTTGCGCCCAGTTCGTGTTTGCCGTTTTTGCCATTGTTTCCATTTTTGGGCGGGGCGGCCTTTTTTAACGCCTGAACTTGCACATTTTGCATATCTGACATCGTTTCCTATCTCCTTGTGGTTATGGGTTTACAAAGTGAACAAACGTGACTTGTGGCTGTCAGTCTGGTGGGTTGGGTATAGGATAATTGGATAAGGTAATGTTTTGGCTATTGTCTTACCTTGTCACTCGGCAATTTAAATATCTTTCCTAAACAACGCCTGCATACAAGTTTGTAGCTAAGGTGTTTAACAGTCCTGATAGTTTCAATATATCTTCCTCAGAGACGCTTACTTTTCTACCAAGAGATTGTCCTGAAGTTCCTGTTTTCTTGATGTAATCGCTGTCGATTACACCCATTGTATGAGCCAGAAGATGTCTTTTTTGGAATTGTTCAACAACAAATTGCCATTCCTGAGGGCCAATTCCCCCTGCTAAATCGAAGCCATATAAACTTTGAATTCGGTTTCTTGCTTCACTAAGGTTCTGAAATGAAATACTCTCTGCCCGTTTTGGATCAGTAGCTTTTGACAGATGTGCTTTACAACACCCTCGTCCAAAACCGTCAAACGCCGAAATCATATCCTCAAGAGCATTTTCAATGAGCCTGTGTCTTACTTGTTCATCATCTCCTGCTAATTTCATCATCTTCTCAATGAGAGCAAGATTTGATCTAAAAATTTGAAGAGAATTATGAATCCCACAATCAGGACAGAATCCAAAGACACCATAAATAGTGTATTCAAGTGTGCAATTTTCGCAGGTGATATTCTCTTCTAGTTTTTCTTCTGTGTAATAATTGATTTGTGTTGGCCGCCCTTTTACCGTTATGCCAAAACTGAACATCTGGTTTCGTTTAGGTCTAACCTCATATTTTTTAAGATCATGGATTAGATCTTGTGAAATTCTGTTCACTACTACTGACTTAGCATACTCAATTTGAGCTTGAGTCCAAAACTCATCTTGGGGTCCAATATGGCCGCAATACGGGCAATGGCAAGGCACATCGGCTGGTATACCTGTACCAAATCTGATTTTGAAGTAAAGCTCGCAATTAGGACATTCCCGACCGGTATAACCTTCTTCATCAGTTTCAATTCGTATAGAAAACTTTTCCATTGTTATATTACCTCAGAAGCTCCTGATCTTGCCTTTTGGGGAGACAATACAAAAGCCTATATAGACGTAATTACACTTATAGTGACTAACATTGCATAATTTGTTTATTTTGTGGCGCGTAGCCGGTCTATCTCTTTGCGGATTGCTTCCAGGTCATCCAGATTCAAATAAACGGTCACGTAACGAATGTAGGCTACCTCATCCAACTCTTTTAGCTTTTCGATGACGGAATCGCCTACAAACTTGCTGGGCACTTCCGGTTTGCCTAACTGTTGCAGTTCTGCTTCCACTTCCCCGGCAATGCGTTCAATATCGGCGGCAGCGACGGGTCGTTTGGTGCAGGCAATGCGCAGGCCGCTCATCAGCTTTTCGCGGGAAAATTCTTCGCGGGTACCGTCTTGTTTCACCAGCAGGGGGGTGGCTAAAACAGGGCGTTCATAGGAAGTAAATCGCTGCCCACAATGGTCACACACCCGCCGCCGCCGGGTGCCGCCACGCATGTCGTGGCTGGTATCAATGACGTTGGTTTTGGGGTGGTGGCAGTATGGACAATACAAAATAACCTCCGGTTTGGGACAAACCCAGATATGGAGTGCTTCTCGTTAAAATGGCAGACAAAGTGCCATATATGGTGCTTGTTGCTGCTGAATCCCCCATATTTGGTGCAACGGCGGGCATTATAACACACGGCCGTACCCCTGGCAACCCACAATTTCCCCCAAAATTTCTTCCCTCATAAAGGGAGCGTTAATTGTGGAAACCCCACCGGTCTGTTCCCCGTGAGCCACAAGACAATTTTTAGTACGGCCGTACTGCCTGGCATAAAATCTGCGGTATGGAAAGCTATCCGAGGCGACCTGTTGGCTGCCACCCGGATGAGAAATGGTTAACTTCCAGATGTGGGGGGCACGGCCGTGCAAGGTGACACAGGCAGCGTAAAGGCAGCCGTCGTCCCTTTGCCCGGCGCACTTTCCAGCCGCAGTTGCCCCCGATTAAATTCAGCCATCTCTTTGCACAAGATCAAACCCAGGCCCGCCCCCTCCTCTTTGCCCGTCCCCTGGGTGCTAAAGTGGACGTCTATTTTGAACAGTTTTTCCAGATCAGACTCCATGATGCCCACGCCCGTGTCGGCTACCAGAATTTCGACAAACTCTGGCGTGGACACATCATAACGTAGCTGTGGCCGGGCCATTACCGATACCCGCCCCCCCGTTGGCGTAAACTTGATGGCGTTGGAGAGCAGATTCCGCAAAACCGTTTTGACCATCTCCGGGTCGGCACAAGCCATCAGCCCATCGGCCACCGAAACAGTTAATTGAATCCCTTTCAAGGCGGCGTTCGGGGCAAAAATTTCCGTTGTCGCCGGGATGAGTTGTGCCAGGGAGATGACCTCCGGGTGGGATTCCAAAATTCCGCGCTGCATCATAGACCAACTGAGCAAATTTTCCAGCAGCCGGTGCGTGCTTTGCGCCGACGCAAAAATAGCCTCCGCCACCTCCGCCATTTCCCCTTCAATCTGGTTCTCGGCCAACATCAACTGCAACAACTGGGCATTGCCGATCAGCCCGTTAAACGGTGTGCGCAAATCGTGAGACACAATGGAGAAAAAGCGATCTTTGCTGGCGTTGAGCGCCGCCAGGTCTTGCGCTCTGGCCTGCTCCACGCTGCGCAGTTTCTTTTCCACTTCATACAACCGCGCATTTTGGGCGGCCAGTTCCTTCAATTTGAGCTGCTGGTTATACAAATCAAGAAAGACCTGAACCTTGCTCAGCAAAATTTCGGGCACAAACGGCTTGCTCAGAAAATCAACGGCCCCCGCGTCATACCCCTTGCGGTGGTGATATTCGTCTGAATAGATGGCGCTGACGAAGATGACGGGCAGGTTGGCGGTGGCAGGGTTGCCACGCAACAGTTCCACCAATTCATACCCATCCATCTCCGGCATCTGGATGTCCACAATGGCCAGACAAAACTCATGCTCCAGAGTCAGCTCTAAGGCTTGAAAGCCGGAGGTGGCGGATATGACCTGCACCTCAAGCGCAACCAACAGTTTCTCCAGCGCATAAATGTTCTGCGGTTTGTCATCAACAATTAGTAGTTTGGGGTATTCCTGTGGGTCACTCATCAAATGTACCTTGCCATGCCAGTTCGGTCAGGCGAGAGGTAATCTCGCCCAGGGATAAGATATGGTCTACCACGTTTTCACGGATGGCGGAATTGGGCATCACGTCTACTTCCGCCGTAGCCGGGTCTTGGGCAATAGTTACCCCCCCTAACTGTTTGATCTTTTTCAAACCGGCCGTCCCGTCATGGTTGGCCCCGGTGAGCAAGACGCCAATGAGACCGGCCCCATACACATCGGCGGCGGACTCGAACAGGACATCTATAGACGGCCGTGAATAACACACCTTCTCATCCACCGATAACACCAATGACCGGTCTGGCTCCACCAACAAATGGTAATTGGCCGGCGCCAGATAGACACAGCCACCTTGAATCAACTCATTCGACTCCGCTTCCTTCACTTTCAGTTGGCAGGACGCATTGAGCGTAAAGGCCATCAGATCATCCTCGGCCGGCAGCCGGTGCTGCACAATCAATATCGGCAGGCAAAAATCCGCCGGCAACGGCGCTAATACTGCCTGCAAAGCGGTCAAACCTCCCGCCGATGCGCCCATAACCACAGCCCCATAACGCATAATTCCATCGAAGTTCAGTTAACAAAAGGGTTAACCGATACCTTTTCCAATTTTGATTGGTAAATTTTTTCCTTCGCCGCATATTCGGCAAAACTATCCTGCACATCCGAAAATTGTACCGTCTCCTTACTGCCCAGGCAGAGAAAGCCGTTATAACACAGGCTGTCCCGAAACATTGCCAACACCCGGTTTTGCAACTCCCGGTTGAAATAAATCAACACATTCCGGCACAAAATCAGGTGCATTTCGGCAAATACACCGTCCGTTGCCAGGTTGTGGTTGGCAAAGGTGATATTCTCTTGTAGCGATTTGTCTATGATGACCGATTGGTATCGGGCGTGGTAATAATCGGCCAGCGAATGTTGACCGCCCGCCTTCTGATAGTTGGCGCTGTACTCTTTCAGCCGTTCCACCGGGTAAATTCGGGACCTTGCCTTTTCCAATGCGCCGTCATTAAAATCGGTGGCGTAAATGCGCGCCCGTTTGTACAGCCCGGCTTCCTTGAGCATGATGGCTAACGAATACACCTCTTCACCCGTCGCGCAGCCCGCCTGCCAGATATTGATGTAGGGAAACGTTTCCAGGAACGGGAACACGTTTTCCCGCAGCGCCCGGAAAAACCAGGGGTCCCGAAACATCTCCGTCACCGTCACCGACAAATCATAAAAGAGCGCCTGGAAAGCGTCCGGGTTGTGCATGATCGCCGGGATCAGGGCGGAGATGCTGCCGAACTCGGTCTTCGCCAGATGATGCAGCAACCGCCGCTTCATGGACGCCTGATTGTACTGCCGGAAGTCATAGCCATAACGCTGGTAAATGGCTTCAATCAGCAACTCCATCTCAATCTGTTGTACGGCCGTTTTATCCATCTGCCAGTCCAATCCTCATTAAACCGTCCAATACATCTTCTTCACTTTCAACGTTGCCTATCATTCCGAGCGAAGTCTGCGTAGCGAGGAATCCCTCTCCTGCACGAGTAACAAGGATTCCTCGTCGAAGACTCCTCGGAATGACATGAGAAAATTCTGGTTATTCTGTTAACAGTGTACGCAGCCTATGTCTTTATTGGTATAGCCAGACCCGCAACATAGAGAACAGACGATCCACGTCAATCGGCTTGGGCAAATAATCATTTGCGCCCGCTTCCAGACATTTTTCCCGGTCGCCTTTCATCGCCTTTGCCGTCAGTGCCAGGATGGGTAAAGAGCCATACTGCGGTTGCTGCCGAATCTGCCGCGTGGTTTCATACCCATCCATCACCGGCATCATAATGTCCATCAACACCAGGTCAATCGGTTCCTGCTCCAGCAGGTCTAGCGCCTTTTGCCCGTTGGCGGCAATGCGCACCACAATCCCTTTGTCTGACAGCAGTTTGGACAGCGCAAACGAGTTGCGCATGTCGTCGTCCACAATCAGGATGCGCTTACCCTTCAAAATGGTTTCATGGTCATGCAGATGTTTGATGGTCTGTTTTTCGGCGGGCATGTCGGAGACGACGCGGTGCAGGAAGAGGGCGGTCTCGTCCAGCAGCCGCTCCGGTGACTTGACCCCTTTGACGATGATGCTGTCGGCATATTTCATCAATTGGTGGTTTTCTTCCGGTGTCAGGTCGCGCCCGGTATAGACGATGATGGGGCATTTGGTGTGGGCGCTGTTGCCGTTCATCTGGTTGAGCAGGTCAAAGCCGGTCATGTCCGGCAGGCTCAAATCCAGGATGATGCAGTCAAACCGCTGCGTTTTCAGCAGGTCGAGCGCCATTTGCCCATGCTCGGCCTCGCTGATTTGCACATCGCTGCCACCCAATAATTTGACAATACTGCGCCGTGAGTGGGGGTCATCTTCCACCAGCAGCAGTGATTTGATCTCTTTGGAAATGAATTTTTCAATCTTGCCAAAGACGCCGGTCAGGTTTTCCGGGCTGACCGGTTTGGTCAGGTAGCCCATGGCGCCTTTGTGATAGGCGTCCAGCACTTCTTCTTCAACGGACATGATATGCACGGGAATATGGCGGGTGGCCGGGTCATTTTTCAGCACGTCCAATACCTGCCAGCCGCTCATGTCCGGCAGGTTGAGGTCGAGAATGATGGCCTGGGGCTGATACTCACGCACCAAGGCCAGCCCGGTTGTGCCATCAGCGGCCAGGAGGCATTTGAAGCCATGTTCGCCGGCGAAGGTGTGGACGATTTTGGCGAATTTGGGGTCGTCTTCGATGAGCAGCAGGTGTTTGTCGCCGCTTTGCAGGGTGGCGCGGTCGTCGGGGATGAAGGGGGCCGGCGATGACGCGGGTGGAGCCTCAGGGACGGCCGTAAGCGGTGGTAGTGGGGTGCTCACGGCCGTGACCTTTGCCACCTCATTAACTTCTTGCTGTATACCGATGGGCAAGTAAAGCGTAAACGTGCTGCCCTTCCCCCGTTCGCTGACCACATCAATCTGCCCGCCCAGTTTGGCCGCCAACTCCCGCGAAATGGAAAGACCCAGCCCGGTGCCCCCATACTGGCGGCTGGTGCTGCCATCCGCCTGCTGGAATGCCTCAAAAACAATTTTCAACTGCTCCGGCGTCATGCCGATGCCCGTATCCCGCACCGCGATGGCAATCGCCTGCGCCGGGTCTAGCCTACTGCGAGACAGCGCCACCTGTGCATCCGGGCGATAAATCTCCAGGTCAACACGGCCGTTGCTGGTGAACTTAAAAGCGTTCGACAATAGATTTTTGATGATTTGCAGCACGCGCATCTGGTCTGTCTCAATGCGGGTTGGTGCGTCAGGGGCCAGCGTGAGGTGCAGCGCCAACCCTTTTTCCTCGGCCACATGCGCAAACTGCGCCCGCACCTGGTTGACCAGGTCGGCCAGCGGCAGCGGCTCAAAATGGAACACCATCTTGCCGGACTCTACCTTCGACAAATCGAGAATATCATTGATCAGATTCAGCAGGTCGTGGCCGCCGCTGTAAATGATTTGCGCTGACTCCACCTGCTCGTCGTTGAGGTTGCCCTCTTTATTTTCGGCCAGCAGACCGGCCAGAATGAGCAGGCTGTTCAGCGGCGTGCGCAGTTCATGGGACATGTTCGCCAGAAATTCAGACTTGTATTTGCTGGCCAGCGCCAACTCTTCCGCCTTCCGTTCTAGCTCCTGCTGCGCCGTTTTTAGCTCCCTGTTCTGGCGATCCAGCGTCGCCTGTTTTTCATACAGGGCCACACTGCTTTCTTCCAGAGCGGCCGCTTTTTCTTCCAACTGCACATTGGTCGCTTCCAGTTCCAGTTGTTTTTCCTTGAGTTTACTTTCGGAAGCACGCAGGCTTTCGGTTTGCGCTTCCAGTTCTTCATTGGCCACACGCAGTTCTTCACCTTGCGCCTGTAATTCTTCGGCCTGCCGTTGGGTTTGGGCCAGCAGTTCGTTGATGCGGGCGCGGGCCTGGGCGGTGTTGAAGGCAATGCCGACGTTTGACAGGGCGGTGTTGAGGAAAGTTAATTCGGCTTCGTCAAATTGCGCCAGGGTGCCAATTTCCAGCACTCCCACCACATGCTCTTCAAAGGTGAAGGGCACGACCATGATGTGGCGGGGCGTCATCTGCCCCAGGCCGGAGCGCACGGTGATGTAGTTGTCGGGCACGGCCGTAATCAATTTGGGTGTCTTTTCCAGAGCCGCCTGCCCCACCAGACCTTCGCCCAGGCGGAAACGGCCGTGTCCATCCCCCAATGGATACGCATAACTACCCACCAGTTCCAATTCATCATCAGCGGCGACATAGAGAGCGCCAATTTGCGCCCCCAGGTAATTGCACAACTGGCGCACAATGTTGTTCGCCAGCGTGGGAATATCTTGTTCGCCGCGTATCTGGTGGCTTAGCTCCGCCTGGCCGGTGGTTTGCCACACCTGCACTTCCATCATTTGCCGCGCGGTTTCTGCTTCTTCGCGGGCGGTTTCTGCTTCCAGCCGGTTGCGGTCGGCCAACACTTTGGCCTGCTCGGCTTCCTCTTTGGCCTGCATGGTCTGGGCAAACAGAAGGGCATTGGTGAGGGAAACGGCCACATGGTTGGCCAGCGAACGCAGCAAATTGGCGTCGCTTTCTTCCAGGCCGCCTATCTTGTCTGACTGCACGTCCAGCACGCCGATGACTTTACCTTTGGCGATGATGGGCACGGCCGTTTCCGCAAAGGTATCGGGTAGCAGTGGATTGGGCAGCCAGTTTTTGGACTGGCGCACATTGTCGGCCATAACAATTTCGCCGGTGCGGGCGGCTTCGGCAATCAGCGATTGTTCGCGGATGAGGGGAATGCGCCAGCCGTCGGCCACCATTTGCCGCCCAACCTGCCCCGCTCCGGCGGCCAATGAGAGCGTCTGGCCGTCGGCGTCTAGCATGTAGATGTGGGCGTGGTAGAAACCGAAGCGTTCTTTGGTGAGATCAACGACGTGTTGCAGCAGTTCGGTTTTGTCTAGGATGGTGGAAGTGGCGGTGCTGATTTCGGCTACATTACGCAGTTGGTAGGCGCGTTTTTCCTCTTGGGCCACCAGCAGTGCCCCTTTCAGTGAACTGCTGATTTGCACTTGCAGGGTTTCATAAATCAGCCCTTTGCGGTTGTTGGTTTCAAATAGGACAAAACCGAGTTGCTCTTCCTGGAAGAAGAGGGGCTGCACCATCATGCTGTAGTTTCTGTCGGTGGGTAACATGCCCGGCAGCACCAACTGGCGGGTGGGGAAGAGGGCTTCGTGCGCTTGGAGGGGAACACGGCCGTGTTCGTTGTACGCCATGATCATCCGGGAGCGGGTGGTGGGGGCGGTGGGGTCTTCGTACAGCGAGAGGTAACAACTGCGAATGTCCAGACGCGGCAATTCGGCGGCCAAAATGTCCGTCAGCGCCGCCAGGTCGAAGGTGGTGATGAGCATGGAGCCAATCTGGTTCAGCCGACGGGCCTGGGCAGCCGTCTCATGCCGTTGGGTGAATTGCACCCGCTCGGCAATTTCGCCAATGACGATGCGGGATTGGCCCCAGATGGTTTCGGCGCGGGTCAGGTGTGTGCCTGTGCCTAACAGGGGCAGCGTCAAGCGGCGCAGTTGTGAAATGACGTTCTGCCATTCGATGACGCTGTCGCCGGTTTTGGCCGATTCGTTCAGGAACTTTTCCAGTGTGGAGAGGAATGTGCCTTTTTGGTTGGCCGTGTCATTCGTCAGGTCGTTCAGGAAGTTGTCGGTTAGTTCGGCCGCCCAACCGGCCTCTCGCCCGTTGTAGTGCAGGGTGTCATTGGCCTGCAATTGGGCGATGAGGTGGGGGCGTTGTTGGTGCAGGGTGTTGACGACGGCCGTGTCATCCCCCATCTTCCCCTTCTCCGCATCCGGCCCGGCCATCGCTTGCAAGGCCATCTCTGAAAAGCAGCCACACGATTGGCGCGTGACCAGTTCGGTGGGCAACATGATTTCTTTGGCGGTGGACTGCCTTTCTATGAGCGCCAACATCATTTCCACGGCCTGCCGCCCTTGTTCGTGCAGGGGTTGGCGCACGGTGGTGAGGGGGGGCATGACGGAGCGGGCGTCTACCACGTCGTCAAAGCCGACGATGGCGACTTGTTGGGGGATGTTGACGCCACGCTTTTGCAGTTCTTCCATCGCCCCCAAGGCCATGAAATCGTTGGCGGCGACGATGGCGTCGAAGGTGACACGCCGTTGATCCATGAGCAGGCTCACGCCCGCTGTACCATCTTCGGGCTGGAAACTGCCGGGCAGCACCAGGTCGGGGTCGAGGGGGATGTCATATTCGGCCAGGGTTTCGGTGTAGGCGTGGTAGCGCAGGTCGGCTTCTTCATAGCCGACGGGGCCGCGAATGAAGGCGATGCGCCGACGGCCGTGTGCCTCGATGAGATGCCGAATGGCCTGCCGTAAACCGGCCTGGTTTTCTACCAGGACGTTGTGCAGCCCCGGTACGCCCAGGCCGATGCTGTTGTAGGATTGCAGAAATTGTTGTAGCCGTTCCAGGGGGACGCGGCTGCCCAGGGTGCTGGACATGACGATTAGCCCGTCCAGGTTGGCTGTTTCTACCAGGTCGTATACGACGTTGCGTTGTTTGCTTTCGGGGGCGTCCAAATGGCCGCCCACGTAGCTGATGATGTTTGCGCCGTGTTCTCTGATGGCGTCATCTACCCCTTGCCAGACGGCAAGTTGATAACCGGCATCGAAATTGAACATGAGATAACCAATGGTGGGGGCTTTTTTCTGCATTTTTTCTTTCCGTTACGCCGCGTTTTTTCAGGTTACACACAACCATACAATTCTAATTAGCCTTGCCGTAATTATGGGGAATTATGGCTGGTTGTCACAGGGCAATTGGTAATTGGACTAAAGTCCCACCGGGCACGGCCGTTTTTGGTATGGGTGGGACAGGCGGTTGCTACCCTGGCCATGAAGAAAAGCGTCAATACCGCCTGTCTCACCCCTACCAGGTTTGATTATCAATTGAGAATTGCTGTGGGTATCCTATATAATCGACCAGGATAGGATGGATCATGTGGCGATGAATGGTAAAACGATTCTGATTATTGATGACGACATTTCCCTGTGCCAGATTTTGGATATTACGTTTACGGTTGAGGGGGCGATGGTGATTACGGCGAACGACGGCCGTGAAGGATTACAAAAGTTCTTCGCCCACCGCCCGCATCTGGTGGTGTTGGATGTGAATATGCCGCATATGGACGGCTGGGAGACGTGCCGCCAGATTCGCCTGTTGTCCGATGTGCCTATCATCATGTTGACGACGCTGCGGGGGGATCAGGAGATGGTGCGCGGGCTGGATGCGGGGGCGGATGATTTTATTACCAAGCCGTTTAATGCCGATGTGTTGTTGGCCCGTACTCGTGCCGTGCTGCGCCGGTTGCAGAAAACGGCCGTACCCCCCACTAACAATCAATACAGCGACGGTTACTTAACCATCCACCTGGAACGGCATGAGGTGTTGGTAGCCGGGGAACCGGTGAAGCTCACCGCCACCGAGTTCCAGTTACTCACTTATTTCCTCAAAAACAGCGGCCAGACGCTCAGCTACAAACAAATCCTGGAGAACATCTGGGGGTGGGAGTACCAGGAGAGCATTGATTACGTGCATGTCTACGTCTCCCACCTGCGCCGTAAAATAGAACGAGACCCCAAAAACCCCTTCTACTTCATTACCGTGCATGGCATCGGCTACCGCTTTGAAAAGGCATCGGCCTGACCATGCAGACCGGCGAGGTTTGCCAAACCTCGCCGGTCTATCGCCATCATTTTAAGAACATTTTAAGAACATTTTTGGCGCAATTTAAGTGCCGTCTGTTAAGCTGGCAAGGTGAAGTGTATGCCTTGTGTCATACACCCACCCAAGTAGTAAACGCATCGCCATATTTATTGAAATAGAAGTAAGGTATACCAAACAAGGCAGTATCATTGGAAACGAGGAAACATGAACACCAACAAGCCCGCTTCATCGCCAAAACGACTCATCTGGCTGTTACTACTCTGTCTCATTTTAGTGGCCGCCCTCTCATCCCCCCGCGCCACATCCCCCACCCAAACCGTCATCGTGCAGGCGAATGATATGGCGACGGCCGTGCAAGCCATCCACCACGTCGGCGGCACCATCACCCACGAACTGAGCGTCATCAATGGCGTCGGGGCGCGGGTAACGGAGGGGCAATACGGCCGTCTGGCCCAACAGCCCCACCTCCGCCTCTACCAGGATCACCCCCTGCACATCGCCACCGGCAGCACCCAGACCATCCGCGACCAGTTCAACGGCCTCGGCTACAACAACCACAACGGCAGCCAAAACTGGCTCGGCAACTGGAGCGAAAGCGGTGAAAACAACGGCGCTCTGCTAGGCAACGTGCGCGTCAGCCTCGGCCGGCTCATCCTGCAAAGCAGCAACAAAGCCATCCAGCGCAGCGCCGACCTCGCCGGGGCCAGCAGCGCCAGCCTCAGCTTTGAATACCGCCGCGACGGGTTCAACCACGTCAACGACTTCGTCGCCATTGAACTTTCCAGCGACAACGGCACAAGCTGGGCCGAAGTCGGCCGTCTATCCGGCCCCGGCAGCGACAATGGGTGGCAAACGGCCGTGTACGACATCACCCCATACGCGAATGCAAATACGGTCGTGCGCCTGCGCACCTCCGCCAGCCTCGGCCTGCTAGAAAAACTCCAGGTAGACAACCTGCAAATCGAATACAACACCCAACCCGCCCCCACCAACTACAACATCCAGATGATCCTGGCCGATAACACCAGCGGCCCCGTCTACACCAGCGCCAACGGCCTCGTTGGTTGGCTCAACACCTGGCAAGAAACCGGCGAAACGGATGGACTGCTCGGCGGCGTGTTGCAATTAGTCAACAACATCGTCTGCGTCGTGCAGTGCCTCAACATCCAAAGCAACGGCCAAAGCATTGACGACCTCGGTTTCCAACGCGCCGTCAACCTCAGCGGCGCGGCCACCGCCACCCTCACCCTGAACACCCAACGCCTCCTGTCCGCCACCACCCCCGGCAGCATCCTGCTCGAAGTCTCCGAAGACGGCGGCCTGAACTGGACCACCCTACACATCTTCGACCTCACCGTCAGCGACGCCGCCCTGCTGGCGCACACCTTCGACATCACCTCCTTCATCAGCCCCGATACACAAATCCGCCTGATGGGACTGGGCGACGCCCTCGGCAGCCACTTCCTGGTACAGGATGTGCAAATCGAGTTCCTGACCGATGACGTGCCCGGCACCACCTACACCGCCCACGTCGGCGCAGACCAACTGCACCAGCAGGGCATCACCGGCGACGGCGTAACGGTCGCCGTCATTGACACCGGCCATTGGTCACACCCCGGCCTCGATTACCCCACCGACACCAGCACGCTGGCATTGGGATTGGGTGGCTTGCAATCCATGATAGCCTTGAACGAGACCCGCGTATTGGCCCATTATGACGCCATCCAGGATCAGGTGAACACGGCCGTGACCCCCGGCACCAACACCGACGACCACGGCCACGGCAGCCACGTCGCCAGCATCGTCGCCAACAGCGAACAAAACGAAAACAACGTCTACAACGGCATCGCCCCCAATGCCAATCTCGTCATCGTCAAAGCGTTTGGCGCGGACGGCAGCGGCAGCTACCTGGATGTCATTCGCGGCCTCGATTGGGTGATTGCCAACAAGGACACCTATAACATCCGTGTCCTCAACCTTTCTTTCAGCGCACCGCCGCAATCTTATTATTGGGATGACCCGCTCAATCAGGCGGTTATGCGCGCCTGGCAGGCCGGCATCGTCGTAGTCGCAGCGGCCGGCAATCGCGGGCCAGACCCCATGACGGTGGGCGTGCCCGGCAATGTACCCTACGTGATTACCGTGGGCGCATTCTCCGATAACGGCACGGCCGATAACCTGGGCGATGACTTTCTGACTTCGTTCTCGTCTGTCGGCCCCACCGTCGAAGGATTTGTCAAGCCGGAAATGGTAGCGCCGGGCGGCCATCTGCTGGGGCTGGTGGGCAATAACACCACGCTGGCACAGAGCTACCCGCAGTATAAGAATGGTGACTACATGACCGTATCCGGCACGTCACAGGCAACGGCCGTGACCGCCGGCGTCGTCGCCCTTATGCTGCAAGCCGACCCTACCCTGACGCCCGATGCGGTGAAATGTCGTTTGATGGCGGGGGCAAGGACGGCCGTGAACCCCGATGGCACACTCGCCTATAGCATTTTCCAGCAAGGCGCAGGCCAGATTCATGCCGTTGACGCCGCCAACAGCAGCCAGAACGGCTGCGCCAATCAAGGCTTAAACGTCAGCGCCGACCTGGACGGCTCCATGCACTTTGGCGGCCCGGCCAACATGGACGAAGACGGCAACTACACCATCATGGACACCAACGGTTACATGTGGGCGGGCGGTTACATGTGGGCCGGTGGCTACATGTGGGCCGGTGGTTACATGTGGGCGGGCGGTTACATGTGGGCCGGTGGTTACATGTGGGCCGGCGGTTACATGTGGGCCGGTAACTACAATTGGGACGAGAACACCACCTGGAACAGCCACGCCGCTGGAATAGGAGAATGGAGACCGCAGGAGTAACCACAGCCATAAGAGACGAGCATACGCGCTTTTTCTGGTTGCAGGTTGCAAGTTGCAAGTATAGGTTGCTTGAGTGACTTGCCACCTGCAACCAGCCACTTGCAACCAGATGAAATGTAATTGCCACGCTCAAAAGCCCTTCGCGTAAGGGCTTTTTTCGTGAAAAAACCCTCAAGAAGATGAAAACATTCACCGGACACAGTAGAATAGACCACAACCCTGAGACAACTCGACAGGCAGATTGGCACATGACATCATCCCCTCGCCCGGCTTCCCAAAACTTATACGCCCGATTGCGTTCCTTCTATCTGGCGTCCACTACCATCATGGGCATGGCTTTGCTGGGGTGGAGTATTGTACGGCTATGGGATGGCGCCAATGAAGTGAACCTGCTCCTGCTCATTTTGCTGGCGGCGGCGGCGGAAATTGCGGCCACATTTGTGCAGGTGGGGGAGAATAAGATGGCGTATGAGGTGGGCACGGCCGTGAGCATGGCCGCTATCCCCCTCTTTGGCCCGTGGGGAGCAGTGGTGGTGGTCTCGCTGGCCGGGCTGAGCTTCTGGCTTTACAACACGCGCCAGGTACCTATTCGCCAGAAGGCGTGGGAGCAGCTTGGTTTTAATATCGGGATGCACGCCATTGCTATTTTTGTGGGCGGGCTGGTCTTTTTCCTGCTGCAAAACCGGCTGGGTGGGCCGGTGGGCATGGTGGTGAGTTGGGTGGTCACGGCCGTTGTCTACGACCAGATCAACTTCTGGCTGTTAGCCATCATCCTGCGCCTCAGTCGGGGTAAGGATTTCAAACCACTTGTTTTCTGGCTGGAAAACCGCTGGGCCATGCTCATCAATGTGCTGGTTTTAACTATTGGTGGTTCGATGCTGGCCTTTGCTGCCAATGAGTTCGGCTGGGTGGGCATTATGATCTTCTTCTTGCCCATCGTGCTTTCTTCGCTGGCGTTCCAGGCGTATGTGCGTCAGATGAAAGCGCACATGGACAATCTGGAAGCGATTATTGCCGAACGCACACAGGAACTCTCTCAACTGATGCGCGAAAAAGACGCCTTCCTGGCCGTCCTCACGCACGACATGAAATCCCCGCTGACTACCATCAACCTGTATGCCAACATCTTGCAGCAGCAGCCCGATATTCTGAAAACCAAACCGCAAATGACCGACCTCATTCTGCGCAGTCAGCAAACGCTGACCGAGATCGTCAACAACATCCTTGACCTGGAAAAATTGCAAACCGGCGAGGCGATGCCCATGAAAAAAGAACGTCTCGACCTGACGCCGATGTTGGAATACGTGGCCCAGGCCTTGATGGTTCAGGCCCAGGAAAAGGCGATCCAGCTAGAGACGGACATTCCGACCGATTCCATCATCATCAAGGCAGACCGTCAACAGATGGAGCGGGTGCTGCAAAATCTGGTCTCCAATGCCATTAAATACACGCCCAGAGAAGGGCGGGTAGTGATTGAGGCGGCGGAGCAAAATGGCACGGCCGTCATCCACATCCGCGACAATGGCTATGGCATCCCGGAAGCGGAACTGCCCTATATTTTTGATCGTTTCCGACGGGTAGAGGCACACTCCAATAAAGCGGCGGGCACAGGGTTGGGGTTGGCAATTACCAAAGCATTGGTAGAAGCGCATGAGGGCACCATCACCGTCACCAGCCAGGAAGGGGTGGGCAGCACTTTCACCGTGTCGCTGCCTGTTGTCATTGGGCGGGCCTAACGGCCGTGCCCTTCAATACGCGGTGGGTTGGTAGGGGGTACGGCCGTATAATTCCCGCATGGACAACGAAGATGGCTATGAACTGTGGCTGCGTTATCGTCGCGTAGAGAACCCCGACCGATTGGCGCGGTACCGCCAGGCACTCCACGAAGTTGCCATTCTGGGGGCTGGTGAAACCACCTACCTCATTCGCCAGGAACTGCAACACGCCCTGCCCGTTTTGTTGGACAAGCAAGTCGCCTTTACAGAACAAAAACCGGCCGCTAATGCCCTGGTTGTGGGTACGGTTGACCAACTGGAAACGGTGGGCCTGTCCACCAGTCCTGAGCAGCGGCGAACGCTGGGCCAGGAGGGGTATTTTATCCGGTCAGAGATGCCCGGAGGAAGGCAGTGGACGGTGATTGGCGGGCATGGGGACACGGCCGTGCTCACCGCCACCTTCCATTTTCTCCGCCTGCTGCAAACGCACCAGGACATTGCCAATCTGGATATTTGCAGTTGCCCCGCCATGCAACATCGTATTCTGGCCCATTGGGACAACCTGGATGGTTCCATCGAACGAGGGTATGCCGGGCAATCTTTGTGGCAGTGGGCCGACCTGCCAGAAATCATAGACCCCCGTTACCATGATTATGCCCGCGCCTGCGCCTCCATTGGCCTCAACGGCGTGTGCCTGAACAACGTCAACGCCCAGGCTCAAATTTTGAGCCACGATTACCTGTTGAAAACGGCCGTGCTGGCTGGCCTGCTACGGCCGTATGGTTTGCGCGTTTACCTCTCCCCCCTTTTCTCCGCGCCCATGCAGTTGGGTGGCCTGGCGACGGCCGATCCACGAGACACGGCCGTTGCCCGATGGTGGCAAGAGAAGGTGGCCGAAATTTACCAACTCATCCCCGACTTTGGCGGTTTCCAGGTGAAGGCCAACTCGGAAGGGCAGCCAGGGCCGCAAGATGAAGGAGCCAATCATGACGATGGCGCGAATATGTTAGCCGAGGCGTTGGCACCTCATGGGGGCATCTTGCTGTGGCGGGCTTTTGTTTATGATGTCACGGTGGATGCTGACCGGGCGAAATGTGCCAATAAAGAGTTTGAGCCGCTGGACGGCCGTTTCCGCCGCAATGTCTTCATCCAGGCCAAAAACGGCCCCATAGACTTCCAACCCAGAGAACCCTTCCACCCGCTCTTTGGCCGGATGGCGCAAACGCCGCTGGCGCTGGAACTGCAAATTACGCCTGAATATCTGGGGCAATCACGCCATCTAGTCTATCTGGCCCCGCAATGGAGGGAGGTGTTGGATGCCGACACCTACGCCAGAGGGCCAGGCTCGACAGTGGCCAAAGTTGTGGATGGGTCGGTTTACGGCCGTGACCATTCCTGTATGCTGGCAGTGGCTAACGTGGGGTCAGACCGGAACTGGTGCGGCCATCACTTTTCGCAGGCGAACTGGTATGCGTTTGGCCGCCTGGCCTGGGACCATACGTTGAGCGCGGAAACGATTGCCGATGAGTGGGTGCGCCTGACGTGGGGGAATGACACGGCCGTTGTCGAACCCATCAAAACGATGATGCGCGGCTCCTGGCCTGCCTGTGTCAACTACATGACCCCCTTAGGG